>JBPCWT010000399.1:0-11140 GCA_051009255.1 Ruegeria sp.
TTGGCACAGTTACCAAACCAGGAGGCGGCGCTTCGGGAAATTCTTGCAGCCCGTCCGCCAGCGCCCAAAGCACAAGGCGCAGACGCGTTGGCGCAGGTTTCAGTAGCAATGGCATAAAGATCGTGAACTGTCCAAATCGAATACCATGCTTACGCAACGCCCCGCGCGCATCCTGATCCAGGTCTTTGACCTCTTGCGCAACCTGCCCACGCGGCAGAACGCCCAACGCCTCGACCATCCGAAAGGCAAAACCGCGGGCAAGCCCGGAAAGTTCTTCGTCCCGCGATAGGTCTAGTAACGGCTCAAACAAGGCTGCAACTTTGCGGTCGATGAAATGCTGCAGGCGGCGCTGGACCTTTTGTTCCACGTCGGGTCCGGCGGCCTCGTCTACAAACACTTCCACCATAGGCTTGAGTGGTTCCGCACCGGGAACCAGCTTGCCCACGGCATACTCGCCCCACATCAGGCCGCCCTGTTCGGTAAAATCAATTTCGGTATCGGGTGCATTGTAGAAACGATCGGCACGCAAATGAAATTGCGGCGCCAGCGCCTGCATCGATGCAGATTTCAGCGCTTTTGCCTCGGTCCCTTGTGCACTCTTGTCCGGAATAAACCGGAATCCTTCCAGACGACCGACGAATTCGCCTTCGACGTTTACTTCACCCTTGTCATTCACTTCGGCCAAAAGGGCCTCCTTCTGCTTGAGCCGGCGCAGCAGAACACTGGTGCGCCGGTCCACAAATCTTTGCGTCAAACGTTCGTGAAGAGCGTCCGACACCCTGTCTTCTACAGCGCGAGTTTCGGCGCGCCAATGGGATTCGTCGCGCACCCATCCATTCCGTTGCGCCACATATGTCCATGTGCGAATATATGCCAACCGTTTGGAAAGTGCATCAATATCCCCATCTGTACGGTCAATTCGGCGGATTTGCCGCGCCATAAAATCACCGGGGATCGCACCATCTTGGTGAAGATGTCCGAAAATCACTTCCAACAGACTGGAATGCTCTGCGTGACTTATGCCCCGAAAATCTGGAATACGGCAGACATCCCACAGTAACCGAATTGATTGACCATCGCTGGCCCTCGCAACAATCTCAGTTACTTGAGCAAGTGATTTCAGAACGTTCAGGTCATCCGCAGGACGCGCCTTAGCCAAATGTTCGCCCTCGGGACTGAGCTCCAGAGAGGTGATCAGTGCATCAATCGAACCAAACCGAAGCGCGGAATTTCGCCAATTGACTTTCTTGAGCGGTGTAAAGCGGCTGTCCATTATGGCCTGTGCGACACCATCATCCAATGGCGGTGCTTCGCCTGTAACCCCGAATGTCCCGTCGGACATCCCCCGGCCAGCTCGGCCCGCAATCTGCGCCAATTCATTTGGTGCAAGCGGGCGCATCCGCCGTCCGTCAAATTTCGCCAATGATGAAAATGCGACGTGGTTTACGTCGAGGTTCAACCCCATTCCAATCGCATCTGTTGCGACCAGATAGTCAACCTCACCGTTCTGATAAAGCTCCACTTGAGCGTTGCGTGTTCGTGGACTGAGAGCACCCATTACAACAGCAGCGCCACCTTTCTGTCTGCGCAGCAATTCTGCGATCGCGTAAACGTTTTCGACGGAAAACCCGACGATAGCGCTGCGCGGCGGCATACGGCTGATTTTTTTCGATCCGGAATAGACAAGTTGCGACATCCGTTCACGTCGCAGGTATTGGGCCTCGGGAACCAACGCGGAAATCGGACCGCGCATGGTATCGGCCCCCAAAAACAACGTTTCGTGCGTTCCACGCGCCCGCAAAAGACGATCGGTAAAAACATGACCCCTCTCAGGATCGGCGCACAGCTGAATTTCGTCGATGGCAACAAAATCCGCGCCCATCCCCTCGGGCATCGCTTCGACGGTACAAACCCAATACTGAGTTCGCGGGGGTACGATTCGCTCTTCACCGGTTACAAGCGCCACAACCGACGGGCCGCGAATGGCAACGATCTTGTCATAAATCTCGCGTGCCAGCAGGCGCAGGGGCAGCCCGATCACCCCGGTCCGATACCCCAGCATCCGCTCTACAGCGTAATGTGTTTTTCCTGTGTTGGTCGGGCCGAGGACGGCCACGATCCGGGATGACCCGCTCACCTTCTTCGCCCCCTGCCCTGCAGAGAGGGCTGTCAGAGTGCCTTACCCTCGATCTGAGATTTCAGCCGATTCACGGCAGTGGTTACTTCCTCGTGGTGCGGATGTATAGCCAGCGCGCGCATGTAGGCGTCATATGCTTTTTGCGGTTGGTCTATCGTTTCAAAAATAAGCCCAAGCCCATAAATCGCATCGTACTGATTTGGGTTCAACGTCAAAACACGTTCCAGATCCGCCGCCGCCATTCCAAACCGTTCGATTCCAAAAAAAACAGAGGCCCGGGCGTGCCATCCCTCGGCAAAATCGGGTGCGTGATCTGTCAGAGCTGTAAGGTGTTCGATAGCTGTCGCCGCATCACCCAATTCCAATGCATCACGTCCTCTTTGCAGCAAAAGGTCAGCCGATGCCGACCCTGACTGCGACCAAAGCGCTTGCAACTGACGATCAATTCGAATTGCCTGCGCGGGATCAGCTTGCACAAGCTGTTGCAAAAGTTCCGCTTCGTCGTCGGAATCCGCTTGCTGTGCCAGTCCACTGCTGGAAAACATGACTACCAACGCAATTGCCGCGACGATACCTTTGAGATTATTGGTTTCGATGCTCATAACATAGCCACATTAGCGTGGCGCCAATGGATGTCCAATCACGGCGCTGAAACAACTTGAGGAAAACAATGAGTGATATTCTTGAAAAGGCCGCCGCAGTGCTGAATGAAAAGCTTGCTGGCGGTGATTTCGATGCCTCTGCAAAATTCGACATTGCTGATCTGGGTGCCATTATCCTTGATTCGGACGGGGCACGTGTCAGCGATGAAGACGCCGACGTTACCCTAAGCGCGGACGCCGAAACATTCGAACAGATCCTGAGTGGCGAAATGAACCCAACAGGTGCATTTATGTCCGGTAAGCTGAGTGTGGACGGCGATATGGGAATTGCAATGAAACTTGCAGCGGTGCTGGCCTGATGACTTTGAAGCCGGCCCCATTTTTTGAAGACGTGGCCGGTGGTCCTTCCGGTGGCCAGGCGCATTGGATGACAACATCGGATGGCAAGCGCATTCGCATTGGCCATTGGCGGCCCGAGACTTGCAAAAATGGCACTGTCATGATGTTTCCCGGTCGCACCGAGTACATTGAAAAATATGGCAATTCCGCCAGCGAATTTTGCTCGCGAGGGTTTGCATTTCTTGCAATAGATTGGCGCGGTCAGGGTCTGTCCGACCGGATGCTTCCTGATACCCGTGTCGGACATGTCGACAAGTTCACAGATTATCAGAAAGATGTTTCGGCAACCCTGAAGCTTGCGGAAGAACTGAACCTGCCAAAACCCTGGTATGTCATCGGGCATTCAATGGGTGGTGCCATTGGCCTGCGGGCAATTCTGGAAAAAAACTGCTTCGCGGCCGGCGCGTTTACCGGGCCGATGTGGGGCATCTTTTTCACGCCCATAATGAAACCGCTCAGCTGGATGACTGCCTATTGGGGACCGCGGGTTGGGCTAGGCAACAAAACACCGCCGACGACGTCGCTAGAAAGCTATGTCCTGTCACAGCCTTTCAAAGACAATGTGCTGACGCGTGACCCAGAAATGTTTCAATTGATGGTGGATCAGCTTTCGGCGCACCCCGCATTGGCCCTTGCGGCACCTTCGACGATTTGGTTGCGTGAGGCGCTAAAGGAGTGCGCCTACCTGATAGAGCAAACTGCCCCAGACGTGCCCTGCCTTACATTCATGGGCAGTCATGAACAGATTGTGGATCGCAAGGCCATTCGAGCCCGGGTAGCAAACTGGCCTACGTGTAAACTTGTCGAAATTTCGGATGGAGAGCACGAGGTACTGATGGAGCCTGCAGAAGTGCGCGGCCCCGTGTACGATCAGATAACCGAATTGTTCCTGAACAATGTCAAAATCCCTGCGCCCTCAGCCGCCTGATCGCACCGACATCCATAACTTTCTCAATCGCTGGTCGTCGCTGCTTGTGATCATGAGTACCTGCGCCTAACTGTTGGCAAACGCAGATTCCAGAGGTGTTCCATGCGCAACCTGCCCTTTCCTGTACGTGATGCAATTGCCGGTGGTGGCCCAGACAATCTGGGTGACCTTCCGGAATGGGATCTAAGCGATCTTTACACCTCTGAAGAGGCGCCGGAACTGTCACGTGATTTACAGTGGTTAGAAGGTGAATGTGCGGCGTTCGCGGCAGATTACGAAGGAAAGCTGTCCAACCTGGATGCAAAGGGCCTGCTGAACTGCGTTCAGCGAAACGAGCAGATCAACGCAATAGCTGGCAGAATAATGTCGTTTGCTGGACTGCGCTATTATCAGCTGACAACGGACGCCGATCGCGCCAAGTTTCTGTCGGACATGCAGGAAAAGATCACCGTCTTTACCACGCCTTTGGTATTTTTCACGTTGGAAATCAACCGGATCGAAGACACCGAGCTAAGTGCGTTGTTCTTGGAAAACGCGGACCTTGCCCGGTACGAGCCGGTGTTTCGGCGCATCCGGGCAATGAAGCCCTATCAATTATCAGATGAGCTGGAAAAATTTCTGCATGATCTCGGCGTCGTCGGTGATGCCTGGGAACGCTTGTTCGACGAGACTATTGCTGGGCTAACATTCACCGTCGATGGCGAAGAACTGAATATCGAGGGCACACTTAACCTGCTGACCGAACAGGACCGCGCAAAACGGGAAGCCGCCGCAAGAGAGCTTGCCGAGGTTTTCCAGAACAATATCAAAACCTTTGCCCGCGTTCACAACACACAAGCCAAGGAAAAGGAAATCCTTGACCGTTGGCGCAATATGCCGTCGGCACAGACGGGTCGGCACCTGTCAAACGACGTCGAACCCGAAGTTGTTGAAGCGCTACGTGAAGCCGTTGTAGCGGCTTATCCCAAACTCAGTCATCGGTATTATGAGTTAAAGCGCAAATGGCTGGGGCTAGATGTGATGCAGGTCTGGGACCGCAACGCACCTTTACCGATGGAAGACACCCGGCTCGTTGACTGGGCAGAGGCCGAAAAAACCGTAATGGATGCTTATGATGCGTTTGACCCCAGAATGGCTGAAATCGCGGCTCCATTTTTCTCAAAGGGCTGGATTGACGCCGGTGTAAAACCGGGGAAAGCGCCGGGCGCATTTGCCCATCCGACTGTGACGGACGTACACCCCTATGTAATGCTCAACTATCTGGGCAAACCACGTGACGTGATGACATTGGCGCATGAGCTGGGCCACGGCGTGCATCAGGTTTTGGCTGCAGATCAAGGGGAAATGCTGTCGTCAACCCCGTTGACTTTGGCCGAGACAGCATCAGTTTTTGGCGAAATGCTGACTTTCCGAAAAATGCTGGACCGGGCGGAAACGCAAGAGCAACGGAAGATTTTGCTGGCAGGCAAGGTCGAGGACATGATCAATACGGTCGTTCGCCAGATCGCGTTCTACGACTTTGAGTGCAAACTTCACGCCGCCCGCCGAGAGGGTGAATTGACACCAGACGACATTAACGTGCTTTGGATGAGCGTTCAGGCTGAAAGCCTTGGGCCAGCGTTCGAGTTCATGGACGGGTACGAAACATTCTGGGCCTACATACCCCATTTCGTTCATTCACCATTTTACGTTTATGCCTACGCCTTCGGGGACGGTTTGGTGAACGCGCTGTATTCGGTTTACGAAAGTGGGGCAGACGGGTTTGAAGACAAATATTTTGAAATGCTCAAAGCGGGTGGATCAAAGCACCACAAAGAGTTGCTTGCTCCGTTTGGGCTTGACGCCAGCGATCCAAAATTCTGGGACAAAGGCCTGTCGATGATATCTGGGTTTATTGACGAATTGGAGGCTATGGAGGGGTGACTTCTGCGCCCCCTTTGATCGTCGGCAGCTAAACGCATCAGGTAACAATTTTAGCAAACGGCGCAGATTAATCCCTGCGCCGCCGCGCAAGACACGCGAGTTACGCATTCTTGCGGACAAATCGAACAAAATGGATGAATGTTTGCGTGCTTTGGTTAACATGGGCTGCAAACCAATTGTATTCCGGGTTCGAGCAGTATGGACGACAAGATAGTATCCGAGCCACCCGTATCGGCGACCAGCCAAGTAACGGCCATACTTGGAATAATAGGTTACTTTTCTGCCCTCACATTTTTGTACGGCACTCACACGGAGCGGTTTATGGCCACCGCCATTGCAATGACCGCCACCGCTGTCCCGATGGTTCTGTTCGAAGTGTTCGTTCTGAGGGTTTATCGGCGCCAATCGGCAGGGCTGTTAGGATTTGGATCAGGATTTTGGAGACGCCTAAACTGGGCTCGAGTTGGGTTTAAACTGCTGGGATTGTGGGGAACGCTCGGGTTGATCGCCTGTGCCTATTGGTTGTTCCCCGAATACCAACGGGAATTCTACATCCCATTCTGGTACGCCTGTCGGGATTACGTTCCGATCTTTCTGATCTTGGCGATCCCCTACTTTGTCATCGTTGATGCCAGCATGGACAACCCGAATGATGGCTATTTGAACGCTGGTTACTTGTTTACCGGTCAGATGGCATTGGTGGACCGCAGCGCAATTAAAGCATATTTCCTGGGTTGGCTGATCAAGGGCTTTTTCCTGCCGTTGATGTTTGTATATTTCGGCAACAGCACCGCATACATGACCCGAAATTCACCGGCAATCATGTTCGACTCATTTCCTAGCTTTGTCAGTTACATCGGCAGGCTCAGTCTGGGTCTTGATCTGGCATTTGTCAGCATTGGGTACGTGCTGACAATGCGGATTACTGATTCCCATATCCGTTCACCAAATCCGCTGTTTTGGGGCTGGGTGGTTACCTTAGCGCTCTATGCCCCGTTCTTCTCTATCATAGGTCGCAAGTACCTAGAATATAACGACGGAATCGGGTGGCTGGACATGTTTCAAAGCCAGTGGGGCGTCTGGGTGTTTATCTGGGGGATGGCAATTGTCGCCACCAAACTTCTCTGGGCCTGGGCTAATGTGTCTTTCGGTATCAGGTTCTCGAATTTAACGCATCGCGGCATTATTACGAACGGTCCATACCGTTGGACGCGGCACCCGTCTTATGTATTCAAAAATATCTCATGGTGGCTGCTGGCGGTGCCATTCTTCTCGCTTGATGGTCCAACCGAAGCAGTGCGTCTGTCGTTGTTGCTGTTGGGAATTAACACGACATATTATCTGCGTGCTAAAGCTGAAGAAGTGCATTTATCCCAGGACCCGACGTATGTGGCTTACGCACAATGGATCGAGGAACATGGTAAACTGCGCTGGTTAGGTAGGTTCCTGCCATTCCTGCGATACAGCCCACCGGAAACAGCTGGCCAGGGCGCAGATCTGAGCCTTGTCATCAAACAGACCTGACAGGTAAAGGTTCTTTACTTCAGCTGTCTGTCCTTGGAACCCCGACGATTAATACCGCCGCGGGCTTTGAATGCGCTGTCACAATCCTGCTGGCAATCCAGGCATAGTTTGACACACGGAATTGCAAGTCTGCGCTTTTTCGCAATTGGTTCGTCGCATTCGGCACAATGGGTCAGGCTTTGGCCCACTGGCCGTTTCTGAGCCTTAATTCGGGACAATTCGTCATTGATCGAAGCCTCGATCTGCTCGCTCACCGCACCGTCCCGTGCCCATCCGCCAGCCATTTGAACTCTCCATCATGAAGGTTTCAAAACTCAATTCCTTGGACTGTTCATACATGTCAGTGAAAGCGACGCCAAGTCAGCCTTTTCTTGAACAACCCGAGCCGTACTGTGCGCCAAACTAGGAGGAGCTTGAATATGGGCAAAGTTCTAAAATGGCTGTTTGGTATAGTTGTGCTGACGATAGTCGCAGGCGCTGTTGGGTTTTTCGTAATTCTGCCGCCTTATGTCGAAGACGCGCGAAACAATGTAATTGAACACGCCCCTTACGCAGTGTCCGACGATGCCGCTGAACTTCACGCAGAACTGATTATTGGCGATTTGCATGCAGATCCACTGTTGTGGAGCCGCGATCTAACCAAACGAGGAAACCGGGGTCAGGTAGATATTCCACGTCTGATCGAAGGAAACGTTGCGCTTCAAGTGTTTACTGCGGTTACAAAATCACCGGCCGGCCAAAACTATGACGCCAACTCCTCGGACACGTTTGACAACATTACCTTGCTTGCCATCGGTCAACTGTGGCCGCCACGCACATGGTGGAGCTTGCGAGAGCGTGCGATTTATCAGGCTGAAAAGCTGCATAAATTCGAGGCCGCTTCAAACGGTAGGCTTAAGATAATTAGGTCCAGCGATGATCTGGAAAACCTACTTGCAGCCAGAATGCGCGGTGAAAAAGTTGTCGGTGGCATTCTTGGAATCGAAGGCGCGCACCCATTGGAAGGTGATCTGACAAACCTGGATGCAATTTATGATGCGGGTCACCGTGTTTTCGGGCTGCAACACTTCTTTGACAACGAGGTGGGCGGGTCTCTCCATGGCGAGGCCAATTCAGGTCTGACGAATTTTGGGCGTCGGGTTTTCACGGAATTGGCTAGGCGACCCGTCATCATTGATCTGGCTCACTCCAGCCCTCGGGTTGCGCGTGACGTTTTGGAAATGACCGACGTTCCTCTGATCGTCAGCCACGGCGGTCTGCATGGACATTGCCCAGTGAAAAGAAACTATACTGACGATTTGATGTTAGAAATTGCAGCCACAGGCGGCGTTATTGGTATGGGCTATTGGGCCGATGTGACCTGTGGCGACATCACGCCATCCGGTATCGCCAAAATGATCAGGACCGCAATTGAGACAATTGGCGAAGATCATGTTTCGCTGGGGTCCGACTATGACGGATCGGTCGAAACTGCGTTCGATGTGTCCGAACTGGCCGCTTTAACCTCTGCTTTGATGGAAGAAGGATTGACCAAAGAGCAAATTCGCAAAGTTATGGGCGGCAATATGGTTCGGGTTTTTCAGGAAAGACTAAGTTGTTCAGCCAATTCGAGCTAATGCCCGATCAAGTTATCCAAAAGTGATATTATAATCGAAAAACCCGCCCAATTCGATTGGGCGGGTTGTTTTCGACAACAAAGCTTACTTAGGTCGAGGCAAGCATACCTTTATCCCGGGCAAGTTCGCGCATTTTCTTCTGCAGTTTTTCAAATGCCCGCACTTCAATCTGGCGAATTCGTTCGCGGCTGACTTTGTACTGCGTACTTAACTCTTCAAGCGTAACAGGCTGATCCATCAGACGGCGCTGGGTCAGGATGTCTTTTTCCCGGTCATTCAGCACTTCCAATGCCGCTGTCAGCAATTCGCGCCGCGCCTCCAACTCGTCCTGCGCCTCATAGTCGCCAGCCTGGTCAGCGGATTCATCCTCTAACCAGTCCTGCCATTGCATGGCGCTGTCGCCTTCTGTGCCGACTGTTGCGTTCAGCGATGCATCGCCGCCCGACATGCGGCGGTTCATGCTTATGACCTCGTCTTCGGTGACACCAAGATCAGTCGCGATCCGCTTCACGTTTTCGGGGCGCATATCCCCGTCCTCCAAGGCACCAATTCGTGCTTTGGCTTTACGAAGGTTAAAAAACAGCTTTTTTTGTGCGGATGTGGTGCCCAGCTTTACCAGCGACCACGATCGCAGAATATACTCTTGAATCGACGCGCGAATCCACCACATGGCGTATGTCGCCAAGCGGAATCCCTTTTCCGGATCAAAGCGTTTAACGGCTTGCATAAGCCCCACATTCGCTTCGGAAATCACTTCGGCCTGAGGCAGCCCATAGCCGCGATACCCCATTGCAATTTTCGCCGCTAGGCGCAGATGCGAAGTAACCATTTGATGCGCTGCCTCGGTGTCCTGCTCTTCCACCCAGCGTTTGGCCAGCATATATTCTTGTTCCGGCTCTAGCAGCGGAAACTTTCTGATCTCCTGCATGTAGCGGTTTAGGCCACCTTCAGGAGTCGGCGCAGGGAGATTCTTGTAATTTGCCATGTATTATGCCCCTCCGACAAATGTTTAAGTCATTAACATAAGATATGGGTGCCTCATCAAGGCCGTTCAAGAGGATGAATAACAGTTTGATATTAAGCTACCATTAAGGAAAGATAAGAAAGTGTTACTCACGTTGTTTTGCGCTATGTGTCACTGACCACGCAGATTTGTAACAAGACCATCCATGTCTGCTGGTAAAGCCGCCTCGAACCGCAAATCCGTTCCGTTTACCGGGTGTTTGAACCCCAACACTGCGGCGTGAAGCGCCTGACGCGGAAAATCTCGGATAGCATCTGTAGTTGCCGCTGAAAACGCTTTGGCAGGCAGTTTTCGCTTACCCCCATACACAGGATCACCGATCAGTCCATGCCCGGCGTGGGCCAAGTGGACCCGTATCTGATGCGTTCGACCGGTCTCTAGCCAGCATTCAACCATAGAAACGACATTTGGCGACCCGTAGGCTTCGACCACTCTGGCGCGGGTAACAGCATGGCGACCACCGTGAAACACCACCGCTTGCTTCTGCCGATCCGATTTGTGTCGCGCCAATTGCGTTGTTAGACGCATAATGTTTCCCAACTCAAAACTGACGCCTTTTACACCACGCAAACGCGGATCATTGGCATCGGGCACGCCATAGCAGATGGCACGATAATAACGCTCAACGGTATGGGCTTCGAACTGGGCGGCAAGACCTTGGTGTGCAGCATCCGACTTGGCCACAACCAATAACCCGCTGGTATCTTTATCTATTCTATGGACGATCCCAGGCCGCTTGACACCGCCCACCCCAGACAGATTAGCCCCACAATGGTGAAGTAATGCGTTTACCAAAGTACCTGTTGGGGAACCCGGCGCAGGGTGAACGACCATGCCCGCGGGTTTGTTTACAACAATCAGGTCAAGGTCTTCGTGCACAATGTTCAATGCAATATCTTCAGCGACGATGTGACTGTCTTCGGCCTCTTGGACCAAGACAACTATTTTCGCGCCTTCAGAAATTTTTGCCTTTGGGTCGATCAAAAC
>JBPCWT010000400.1:0-5901 GCA_051009255.1 Ruegeria sp.
GATCAGCGTTGTGTCCAACCCCTCACCTTCAATCGTATCTATGTTCCCGCTGCGCGAAAGATATTTGCCGCCGTGTTTGGCAACAATATCATGAACTTTTGCTGCGTAATCTGGTATCCACGCGTCGTCTGTAACCTTTAAATCGGCAATCAAGAAAACTGACGTTATTCCCCCAAAAAAATGATTAGAAATAAATTTAGAGTGCCCACTTTACCGGGAAACTTGTTCTGTGTCTGCCTGCAAAATTGGCAGCCCAAATTTGAATAACCCATTCACTCTGATTAACAACATCACTCCCATCACCGAAGTTCCCGACAAAGCAGACTTGTATCAATCGAGACCGGCCCATCGGCAGTTTGTGTTTCTGATTTCGAACCCGGGACCAATAGGTTTCAGAGGTCTGTTTCGGATACTGCGCTAAGTCAGGTGGGCGTGCTGCTTACAAGCCACATCGCCGCGGGCAAACGCACGCTGGCATCATCCGCAAATGGAGACAGAGCCTCGCCAAGGGACACAATCGCCCGCGATCTGATCTCCTCAGGTTGATTGCGCAACCAACTGTTGACGGCACCAATCTGCGTTGACTGTAACACAGCCTCGTTCAACCCGCGCCCGGCTGCAATATCCAGATCGGTATCGAGCTTTTCCACGTGCGGCGATGCCCAACCTGAATTGGTGAGTACCTCTGAAATCCGCTCGGGATTGGAGAAAGCGAACATTCCAGCGGCATTCGCTATCGGCTTCGGTCGTGGTGGCAGGTGACGCTCCACCGCTTTCATCGGCACTTCCATCCACGGGTTTTCGCCGAGCGACCGCCAGCAAACGAACGCCATTCGCGCATCTGTTCCCGCGGCACGGCGCATATTGGCAAACGCACCGATCGGATCGCCAAAAAACATGTTACCAAATGCAGAAATCAGTAAATCATACTCATCCAACGTGGCTGTAGCGGGGTCTTCTTGCCGCCAAACAATGTTGTTGATTTCAGCAGCACTCGATCGTGCTTTTGCTTCGGCAAGCATCGGACCAGAGATATCCAACGCAACAACGCGACCGGTCGGAGCCACTGCGCGGGCAAACTCTAACGAGGGGGCGCCGCAGCCACAGCCAACGTCAAGAACTCTCTCTCCGGTCGCAGGACTTGCAAAGGCAAGGAGGGCCTCTGTTACGTTCGCCAGAGTCACATCCGTGTGCTCTTGGCGTTCCACCCAGCTCCGTCCTCCCTGACCATTCCAGAACGCAAGCATGTCAGTATTGATTTCTTCGGATATCGTCACGATTGCAGTCCTTCGGGATACAGGGGGACACTGCACCAACGCCTAGCTTGGAACAAGCTTTGATGGTTCATGGTCAGAATCGTCCAAAAGCCGCAGGGTCGGCGGAACGGTCGTTCAACGGCGCAGTCGTGACTGGTCACCGCGGACGTGCGGCGGACGGTGGTGTGCACGGAGCGATCGTGGGCTTGCGTAAGAACGGCTGTCATTCGCCATGTCAATTTGAAGAGGGCCATACACGGCTGTTTAGACATACTCGTCGCCATCACCGCTCAATCATCGAAGCCGCATCTAAGCGATGGCGACATTGCGGATCGCAATACAGCGATCATCCGATTGTAGGCGGAGGGCGCAAGGATGTGGCTAGGTGTGCTTCGGACCAAAAAACTGGAACGGACGCGCCGCCTCGCGGTTTTCGACGACTTCTTGGGTCAGGGTTGATGCGGATGTCGATCGGAAATTTTTGGCACCAACGAATGCCGCTTCCCCTTTGATCTGATCTAGACGCAATGCGCCCCCGGCGACAATTTAGAAACCGATATTTACATGCTATGCGTTCCGGGTCTAATATTCACTCCACAAAGTGGAGTAATGGCTGGCGCGTCTGGCCAGAGGAGGCGCGATGGAATACGGGCAGTTTTGTCCTATTGCGAAAGCATCCGAGATAATCGGCGAAAAATGGACGCTTCTGATCATCCGCGAACTGCTGATGGGCAGCCGCCGTTTTTCGGAACTGCAGCGCGGTTTGGGGACAATCTCTCCGACTTTGCTGACACGGCGTCTCGTTCATCTCGAAGATCGTGGGATGATCATGAAACGGCGGATCGGTGGGCAAAAGGGCTTTGAATACCTCCCGACCGAGTCATGCAGGTCACTGTTGCCAATTTTGCTTTCCCTGGGGGACTGGGGCATGCAATGGGCGCGGTCCAATCTGACCTCCAGGGATTATGACGTCGGTCTGCTCATCACCAACCTGCAGCGCAGCATCCAGCCGGACAAACTCCCGACGGGAGAGGTCGTTATCCATTTCAAGTTTTCCGATGTTCAGGAGAGGTCAGCCTGGTGGCTGGTTGTCCAAGGCGACGAGATCGATATCTGCGACAAGGATCCGGGCAAGGACGTGGATGTCTACTTTGCGACCACTGTCAAAGCCATGGTGGATGTCTGGATGGGGGATTCGACCTATCGCAAGGCAATTTCAGACAAGGAAATGACTGTCATCGGGCCGCGTTTGCTGACCGACAATGTCGCGAACTGGATGAGGGCCAGCGTGTTTTCCGGTTCCGTCACAGCCAGTGAAAAATAAAACCGCTCCACATTGTGTAGTTGCCTGCAACTCAATCGATAGTAATTTCATACTGATCGTGGAATACCGATCAGACAAGTCCGCCTCTTAGGGTTTGGTTGGCCACGATGAACTCGGGGTCACGAATTGAAATCCATTTTCAGGAGGCGGAAATGAAAAACTATACTATTTACACGCAGCAATCGGCGGCACCAAAGGCACGACCGATCCTTGAAGGGTTGGCAAAGATGGTTGGCTTTGTCCCCAATGTCTTTGCCGTCATGGGCGGAACAGCCCCGGCGTTGAACGGCTTCGTTGAAGTGACCAAGCAATTTGGCGCATCCAGCCTTACCGCAACCGAACGCGAAATCGTGCACATTGCGACCAGCGTCGAAAACGGATGCCGCTATTGCGTGGCCGGACACACGGCCTTCGCCAATGCTCAGAAAATCGATGATGCGGTAATCGAAGCGGTCCGCACGCGGGGGGCTATCGCAGATCCCAAACTTGCCGCGCTTCACGAATTCACCCGGGCGATGGTGGTCAAACGGGGGCATCTTGACCAGCACGAGCTGGCGCGGTTCCGCGCAGCGGGATACACCGAAGAACAGGTTTACGAGGTCATCATCGGCATCAGCGAAAAAACCATCTCAAACTTCACCAGCATATCGCTGGACCTCCCGCTGGACGAGGCGTTCCTGCCTTTCGCCTGGGAACCGGATGAAGCGCGTATCGCGGCGTGATCCTTGCACCGGGCCGGTCAGCGCGATTGGCCCGGAGTGAACCCACCTGACGAAAACCGCGCGATCCGGCGATCGGGACGCCCCAGGGCTTGCGCCTTGACGACCTGAAAATTGGCTTTCTTTCCTGCGCGCGAAAAACATACAACTGCGTCAGGCGTCGGCTGGACAGATCACCCCTCTGCCGGGGGCACTGCCCGCTGATAGAGATGCCATGTGGTGTGGCCAAGGATCGGCAGGGTGAAAATCAGGCCCAAAAACGCCGGCACCAGCGACAGCAGCATAGTGACCGAGATGATCGCCGCCCAACTCAGCATGACCACCGGATTTTCTGTAACGACGCGAATGGATGTTATCATGGCGGACACAAAATTGGTTTCCCGGTCAAGCAGCATGGGCATGGCAATGACGGTCACCGAGAACAGTACAGCCGACAGAAATGCGCCCACGCAGGTGCCAACAGCAAGAAAAGTCCAGCCTTGCGGTGTGAAGAACACGATCTTCAAAAACCCGTCAAAATCCGAAAAGGATGCGTCCTGCAGAATGATCGCCAGCCAAAGTCGAATCTGGTAAATCCAAACCCAGAAAATAAACAGGGTGACAAAGGCCATCCACCCCATTTCGCGCTTGCGCTGATTGGCCATGACGCCGAGGATTTCAGACCAGCCGAAACTCTCTTGTTTTTGCAATCGGCGGGACATTTCATACAGCCCGGCGGCGGCAAATGGCGCGACCAGGGGAAAGCCCACAATGGCGGGAATGATCATCCAGATCTTGCCAAGCCAGACCAGGCTCCAGACAAACAGGATTCCGAAAACCGCATAGAACAGGCCGAAGAAACCGCTCATGATTGGGCGCGCCAGAAAGTTGGAAAACCCAGCCTTCAGCGATACGGTGATATCACCCGCAGTCACCTTGTTGACCTGGGGCATGTCCCGCTGCTGCGGCGTCAGATCGTATGGTGGTGTGGAACCTGTGGTATTGGATGTCATGACATACTCCTCCCAAAGTATGGCATCGGGCCGGTCCGTTTGCCAACAGGCGCAGCGATGAAACGGACATCCCTCCTCTGCAATTAAGTTTGCGGCCGGTGAGGTGAAAAGGGCAAGGGCGGAGTTTGGCGGTATCGTTTGCGTAGTGGCCGCATAATAATGGCGCCGTGATTGGTTACCAGAGGCGTGACGCCGCGGGTGGAGTGCGTAAGAACAATCGCGGGCGTTTGGCGCGGCGGGTTCGGTGTCTGTTCAGCTGTCGTTCACCAGCGTTTCGCGAGTGTCCACGTCGAGCCGGGAGCAGACGATTTATACCAAACGAACCCGCCAAGCAGTCAATTCTCGGTCGTTTGGCTTGGGCCTTCGGGATCGCTTGAACCAACGCATCCGTCAACGTCACCAGTCATTGATGCGGAAAGCTAGTTTGACCCAGCCCGGCGGTGTAACGTGGCCGTTAACCCGATCGTCGCGCCAAACCGTCAGAAGGAACTGAATGCCCAGTTTTCAGCTTGCCAGATCGGATGCAGCCCGCGAGCGGCTGGGCATAAGTATGGCGCTCTTGTCTGCCATCCTGATCGCCATGGCGCCAAATGCTGCCAAGATTGCCTATCAGGAAGGTGCCAACCCTCTTGCCGTTGTTGTTCTGAGGCATGTCGTTGGCGCTGTTTTCGTCGCCTTGATTTTGACCGTGCGCTCGCAGTGGCCGAAAAATGGATGGCCGACGTTTCGAAAAAGTGCTGCCGCTGGAATGGCACAGGTCGTCGCGGCGTTCGGTCTGCTTGGGTCAGTTGCATACATAGATGTCAGCCTTGCGGCTTTGATCTTCTACCTCCATCCATTTCTGATCTCGGTTGTTGAGAGTTTCAGGGGCAATTTGCGGCTGACACCATTGCGGCTGATATGCATCCTTGGAGCAACGGCCGGGCTGACACTTGTCCTCGGGGTTTCGCTTGAGTTCCTCAATCCAATCGGTGTTGGTCTAAGCTTTGTTGGCATGGCCTCGGCCACAATCTGGGTCCTTTTGGGGGCACGTCTATCCCAAGAAGTCGGGCCATTTCCTGCCGGGTTTTACATGACGGTTTGGTCCATCATATATCTGCTGTTTCTGGCGTTTGCTGGCCCCTATTTGGGCGTGAACGGGCACATGGAGTTTTCGAGCTCGACGCTTGGTTGGATTGCTATATTAGGCGCGGGCGCAACAACCACCCTTGGTCTAATTCTGTTTTTCGTCGGTGCGGTCATCATTGGAGCTGGCCGAGCCGCTCTTTTGTCGCTGTCAGAACCAGTTTTTGCGATCTTTCTTGCGATCATTCTGGTGCATGAATGGCTAACAGCCTGGCAATGGGTGGGCGTAGCGGTCGTCGTGGGTTGCTTGGTTCGATTTGAAACGGCTGACCAGAAAATGAGTTCGACAAAATGACCGGTCTGTCCGCACAACGCTCACTCAAAAGCCGCACCGTGACGAGCGGCGGTTGGAGTGCCCAAAGCGATCTTCATGAGGCAAAACATCATCACTCGCTAAGGTGAGGGAACTCGATCAAGCATTACGGCGCCGGGGTGACGGGATTTCAAAAGTACCAAAGCAACACAAAATGTCATCGCCTCTGAAA
>JBPCWT010000401.1:0-17008 GCA_051009255.1 Ruegeria sp.
TGGCCTGGCTCTGACCCAAGCAGCGGCAGAAACAAAAACTCCACTTATGGGGGTTTGTTTGGGCCATCAAACCATTTGGCAGATATTTTTTGGCAAAGTTGTTCGCTGTCACGAGATTGTGCATGGCAAAATGGGTGTTATGCATCACACCGGCAAGGGCGTTTTTGCGGGATTGCCATCACCATTTGACGCCACACGCTATCATTCGCTGGTCGTTGATCGTGAAAGCTTGCCAGATTGCCTGGAAATTACGGCCGAGTTGGAAGATGGCACTGTAATGGGCCTCCAGCACCGCGAGCTTCCCATGCATGGCGTACAGTTTCACCCCGAATCCATCGCATCCAAGCATGGGCACGCTCTGCTCAGGAATTTTCTGCAAGAATTGAAAGTCCCGGCATGAGTGACGCACTGAAACCGTTGATCGGAGCCTCTGCAGACCGCCCCCTGACCCGCGTCGAGGCTGAACAGGCCTTTTCGATCCTCTTCGACGGCGAAGCAACACCCAGCCAGATCGGCGGATTGCTGATGGCGATGCGCACCCGTGGTGAAACCGTTGACGAATACGCGGCAGCGGCGGCGGTAATGCGCGCAAAGTGCAACGCGGTAAAGGCACCTACCGGCGCAATGGATATCGTGGGAACCGGTGGGGACGGCAAAGGTACGCTTAATATTTCGACCGCGACCGCATTTGTAGTTGCTGGTGCGGGGGTGATCGTCGCCAAGCACGGGAATCGCAACCTCAGTTCAAAATCCGGCGCGGCAGACGCGCTTGGTCAGATGGGCATCAATGTGATGATTGGCCCAAATGTGGTTGAAAAAGCGCTGAATGAAACTGGAATTGGTTTCATGATGGCGCCGATGCATCATCCTGCAATCGCCCATGTGATGCCCACCCGACAAGAGCTTGGTACGCGCACGATTTTCAATATTCTCGGGCCGCTGACAAACCCTGCAGGCGTCAAACGCCAACTTACGGGGGCCTTTAGCCGTGAATTGATCCGGCCAATGGCAGAAACACTGGGTGTTTTGGGGGCCGAGCGCGCCTGGCTGGTGCACGGATCTGACGGAACCGACGAATTGACCATTACCGGGGTTAGTTGGGTTGCCGCGTTGGAAGACGATGCAGTCAAAGAAATCGAACTGCACCCCGAAGATGCCGGGCTGCCTGTGCATCCGTTCGATGATATTATTGGCGGAACGCCCGAAGAAAACTCTGTTGCCTTCCGCGCTTTGCTTGAAGGTGAGCCCTCGGCTTATAGAGATGCTGTATTATTGAACTCTGCCGCAGCTTTGGTTGTGGCAGATGCCGCGTCTGATCTGCGCGAAGGTGTCGCGATGGCAACCGAAAGCATCGACAGTGGAAAAGCAAAAGAAAAGATCGCCGCGCTGGCCCGAATTACACAGGAAGCTGCATGACGGAAACAGTACTGGACAAGATCAAAGCCTATAAACTCGAAGAAGTTGCTGCGGATAAAGAGCGCACACCTCTCGATAAACTGGAAAACGACGCGCGAAACGCACCCGAAGTTCGTGGATTCGCAAAGGCGCTCAACTCTGCAATACGGAACGGATACGGCCTTATCGCAGAAATCAAAAAAGCCAGCCCTTCCAAGGGCTTGATTCGCGACGACTTTGATCCTCCCAAACTGGCAAAAGCATATGAAGAGGGCGGCGCGACCTGTATTTCTGTATTGACCGACACGCCAAGTTTTCAAGGTGCCAAGGAATACCTGACAGCGGCCCGTGACGCCTGTTCCCTGCCCGTTCTGCGCAAGGATTTCATGTATGACCCCTATCAGGTGGTAGAGGCCCGGGCGCTTGGTGCCGATTGCATTTTGATTATCATGGCCTCGGTCGAGGATAATCAGGCTGCAGAGTTGGAACAAACCGCCCTTGAATGGGGAATGGATGTCTTGATCGAGGTTCACGACGAAGCTGAATTGGAACGTGCGACGCACCTTAAAAGTACATTGATCGGCATCAACAACCGCAACCTCAAAACGTTCGAAACGTCCTTGGATACCACGCGGCGATTGTCAAAGCTGGTTCCGGGCGGTCGTACAATTATTTGCGAAAGCGGCCTGAACACGCCTGCAGACTTGGCCGATATTGCACGGTATGGCGCACGATGCTTCCTGATTGGCGAAAGCTTGATGCGGCAGGACGATGTCGAGGCAGCGACCCGAAACTTGCTGGCCAACCCTCTGGTTCGCGGAGTGATGTGATGTCGCTGACCCATTTCGATGCTGAGGGCAAAGCGCACATGGTCGACGTATCAGACAAGGCCGTAACTGATCGCATCGCAGTGGCCGAGGGCTACATCAAAATGGCCCGCGAAACCTTTGATATTGTATCAGAAGGACGCGCGAAAAAGGGCGATGTATTGGGCGTTGCGCGGCTTGCGGGAATTATGGGTGCAAAAAAGACACCCGACCTGATCCCCTTGTGCCACCCACTGCCCGTCACCAAGGTCGCAATTGAACTGGTGCTGGAACCAGACCTGCCCGGCATCCGCATCGAGGCAACGGTAAAATCTTCGGGTCAAACCGGAGTCGAGATGGAGGCGCTGACCGCAGTCACCACCGCTGCGCTGACTGTTTATGACATGGCCAAAGCAGTAGATAAGGCGATGGAAATCGGCGGTATCCGCGTCGTGCTAAAAGATGGCGGAAAGTCAGGACGCTACGAAGCAAATGATAACGGTTGATCAAGCCAGAGATTTGCTTTTTGATCTGGTCGCTCCATTGCCGGCCGAAACGGTTTCTCTGGCCGACGCCGCCGGTCGCGTTCTGGCCCAAGACGTCGTTGCCACACGGGATCAGCCCCCATTTCCCGCTTCTTCGATGGATGGTTACGCTGTCAAAGCAGCCGAAGTTGAAATGCACGCCATGTTCAAAGTTTTCGGCGAAGCCCCTGCAGGGAAACGGTTTGACGGTCAAGTTGGGGCCGGGCAGGCCGTTCGAATTTTCACCGGCGCTCCGGTACCGCAAGGTGCTGATTTTATTGTAATTCAAGAAGATGTCGACAGACGCGGTGATCTGATAACGATTACCAGACAGCCGGGATCAAAAACCAACATCCGACCGAAGGGCGTTGATTTTTCCGTGGGCACGACCATTGCTGCGCCGCGACTGATCCGTGCCGAAGATGTGGCGCTGATGGCCGCGATGAACATTGCCTCAGTGCCGGTTATACGCAAACCGCAGGTCGCACTGATTGCCAATGGAAATGAACTGGTGATGCCCGGAGAAACGCCGGGGCCGGATCAGATCATTGCGTCAAACTCGTTTGGTATCAAGGCGTTACTCGAAAGTATCGGCGCGCATGTCCGATTGCTGCCAATCGCGCGGGATACCGAAGCATCTCTTGAAACAGCCTTTGGGCTGGCCTCCGGTGCAGACCTCGTCGTAACGATTGGCGGCGCGTCAGTTGGGGATCACGATCTCGTCGGCGACGTCGCACAAGGATTGGGAATGGAACGTTCTTTTTACAAGATAAGAATGCGTCCCGGTAAACCGCTTATGGCCGGTCGTTTGGGAAATGCCGCAATGATCGGGCTACCCGGAAACCCTGTTAGTGCAATGGTTTGCGGGTATTTGTTTCTGGCTCCGATGATCCGGCGCATGTTGGGGTTGCAGGAAGTTGTGCCCACGTTCCGGCAAGCAAAACTGGCCAAGCCAATTGCCGCCAATGGCCCCCGCGAACATTATATGCGCGCGACGCTAGCGGATGACGGCATCCGCGTCTGCGATGATCAGGACAGTTCGCTGCTGAGTGTTCTGGCCCACGCAGATGCACTGTTGGTGCGTCCTGCAGAAGATCCGGCACGCAAAGCCGGAGACAAAGTTCTGTATCTGCCCCTGTAATTCACCATAGTCGTTGACACAAAACGTGAACATGCGTAGAACAAAACAAAACGCATGAACGATGAGGTATGAGCGATGCTGACAAAAAAACAGCTGGATTTACTGGAATTCATCCACAAACGCGTTCAGGCGGACGGTGTTCCGCCCAGCTTTGACGAAATGAAGATCGCGCTGGATTTGCGATCGAAATCCGGCATCCACAGATTGATAACGGCACTGGAAGAACGTGGATTCATCCGACGCCTGGCGCATCGCGCCAGAGCAATCGAGATCGTCAAACTGCCCGAAAGCTTGGGCGGTGAACCTACCACAGGCTTTACACCACGCGTAATCGAAGGTGACAAACCCTCGGGCCCGCGCCCAGCCAATTTTGAACCCGTCGCAGTCGATGCAATGGAATTGCCGGTCATGGGCCGCATCGCGGCAGGTGTCCAGATAGAAGCCATCAGTCATGTATCTCATCGTGTTGCGGTACCCGGTTCGATGATTTCAGGTCGCGGAGATCACTATGCGCTTGAAGTTCGCGGAGATTCGATGATCGAAGCAGGCATCAATGATGGCGACGTGGTGGTGATCCAAGAAACCGTTGTCGCAGATAATGGTGATATCGTTGTCGCGCTGGTCGAAGATCAGGAAGCGACGCTAAAACGGTTCTACCGGCGCGGCAATGCAATCGCACTTGAGGCAGCGAACCCGGTTTATGAAACCCGTGTCCTGCCAGAAGATAAAGTTAAGGTTCAGGGGAAGTTGGTCGGATTGATCCGTACCTACTGAAACTTTACTGTTTGCCGGTTCGGATATCGGACCGACGACCAAATGCGGTTTCCCGACATTTGTGAACTGCTGATGATCTGCCCACCCTGAATAGCAATACTGCCTGTTGATTTCAGTTTTTCAGGTCCAAGGATCAAACATTCGCCTGCAACTTCGACCGGGACCGCAGCAACAAGAATTTGCTTCTTTGTGCAGGCTTCAATCATCCCCGCCGCTCGCTTTCCGGTTACATGCACCAGTTCTTTGTCACCTACTACAATTCGCGGCAGTTTGGATAAACCATTTGGCCATCGTAACGCCGCCTGCACCTGCTTCGTCCCGTCCCCATCGTTTTCCAGCCAGACGGACGCGACAAAGCCGCTACCTTTGTCTTTGCTCAGGGCCCCGCCCCTGCCCGGTCATGACCCCCACCAATCCGCCGTTTTCAGAAATCAAAACTTGGGGTCGGTCCTGATAGCCCCAAAATGTCAACGACACAGCTAAGGGTACGATACCGATCCAGCGTACAGGGCCCTGCCAAAGAACGACCCATAAGGCTCCAAGCGAAAGCGCCGGTAAAACAAAAAACGGTGGGCTGGCCACAAACCCTTGGGAACCGTCGAAACTCGCGACCCATTCCGCCACCAGCAGAATCCAACTCAGGCCAAAACCCATCACCTGCAACCCGATCCATTCCAGACCAAATGGTGCAAGCAGTACAGCAACCACCGCCGCAGGTATGACAACGCTTCCCATTACCGGAACACACAACAGGTTTGCCAACAAACCGTAATGAGCAATCGCGTTGAAATGAGCCGCCCCAAATGGTGCT
Organism: Ruegeria sp.; assembly: GCA_051009255.1. Classification (GTDB taxonomy): domain Bacteria; phylum Pseudomonadota; class Alphaproteobacteria; order Rhodobacterales; family Rhodobacteraceae; genus Ruegeria. Next base: position 5,452 of record JBPCWT010000401.1, read on the forward strand.
GTCGCCAAGCCAGCGATTGCCGATGACAAGGCCACTGTCGCGATGGCCCGCAACCAGCCCGGCCCAAATCGAATACCCACATCTCTGAAAACGCCAAACACAGCCACCAGCGCCGTAGTTGCCGCGAACGACATCTGAAATCCCGGACTCAGCAACGATTCCGGGCGAAGAACCAGAACAACCAGCGCTGCAACGGCGACTGCTCTCATCGAGATTGCCCGCCGGTCTATCAGAACCGCAACAAACATAACCGAAACCATGACAAATGCGCGTTCTGTTGCCACGCTGCCGCCAGATAGCGCCAGGTATCCGGCAGCACTTAACAGTGCTAGAATCGCGGCAATTTTTCGGACGGGCAAACGCAGTGCCACAGGTGGTATCAAGGACAATCCCACCCGAACCGAGACAAAAACAAAACCGGTCAACAACCCCATATGCAGGCCGGAAATCGCCAGTAAATGTGCTAGGTTGGACACTCGCAGAGAATCCAACGTTTTTTTGCTCAATTGCGCTGCGATCCCCTGTTGTTATCGCTGCGGCAAAGCCGGCAGTTTGGGTTGGCAAAACTGACTGCACTTTGTCCGAGATTACCATCCGAAGCGCCGCAGTACGGACCCCATTCAATCCGTCAGCAGCAGGCGCAACAGTCAAAACCGGATTGCGGGTGTAACCAACGGCGCCAAGCCGCTGAAACCAAGCATGACGTCGAAAATCGAACCCACCGGGCTCCACCGGGCCCTGAGGTGGTGAAAGATGAGCGGTTGTCATGATCCGCTTTCCCGGCATCAGCGGCACGCTGTCACCATGAACAGAAAGTCGGATGCGCGCGGGCATGCGGTCAAGCGGTACGTCCCCTAATCGCACACTGTCCAGCGTAACCCGCAGCGCATCCGACGCAGAGCGATCCAGTGACACGACCCTCCCCTCGACGGGGCCGTAATAACGCCACTGCAGAACCGGCTCTGCAACAGAGTTGGCGCGGGCGCCTGCAAGACAGAATCCCGCAGACGCCAACACCATCCCCCAAGCTAACGGAGCCCAGGTAGCAGGCATTCGGCGACGTAACAACACCAATGCCAGCGCCAAAAGGACAAGTCCGCCATAGTGGACCGATCCCGGCTCGAACCGCATGGTGAAATACAATCCGATCCCTATCGTCAGGCAGACCGGAGACCACGGGAACAGATATCCGTGTTGGTTGAGAAACGCGGTCTCTACCCGCCCCAGAACACGCATGGTTGCCCCCGTCCTTCGGGCTCGTTAGACAGGCGCCAACGCTACTTCCGACACGGTTACCAAAAGGTTAATGAACGTAATGTCCGATCAGGTCGTCACCCGTTTTGCCCCATCTCCCACAGGGTTTCTGCATATCGGCGGCGCGCGAACCGCTTTGTTTAACTGGCTTTTTGCGCGCGGACGTGGCGGAAAATTTCTTTTACGGATCGAAGACACAGATCGCGAACGCTCATCGCCAGAAGCAACAGCCGCGATCCTTCAGGGTATGGAATGGCTGGGACTGGATCACGACGGCGACGTTATCAGCCAATTCCAAGGTGCCGACCGACATGCCGAGGTGGCACACCAGTTGCTCGCTGACGGCAAAGCATACAAATGTTTCTCCACCCAGGACGAAATCGCAGCGTTCCGTGAAAACGCGCGGGCCGAGGGAAAATCAACCTTGTTTCGCAGCCCTTGGCGCGGCGCTGATTCATCTACCCACCCTGACGAACCTTTTGCGATCCGCATAAAGGCACCGCAAGAAGGTGTGACCGTGATCAAGGATCAGGTGCAGGGTGATGTGACGATACGCAACGATCAACTTGACGATATGATCGTTTTGCGTTCGGACGGAACGCCGGTTTACATGTTGGCCGTAGTTGTCGACGATCATGATATGGGCGTGACCCACGTGATCCGCGGCGACGATCATCTTAATAACGCCGCGCGGCAGATGATGATTTACAACGCAATGGGGTGGGACATCCCGGTTTGGGCGCATATCCCGCTTATTCACGGACCCGACGGAAAAAAGCTCAGCAAACGCCACGGCGCCTTAGGCGCGCAGGAATATCAGGCGATGGGGTACCCGGCATCAGGGATGAGGAATTACCTGGCCCGGCTTGGATGGAGCCACGGCGACGATGAATTTTTTTCTGACGAACAGGCCAAAGAGTGGTTTGATCTGGACGGCATCGGAAAGAGCCCTGCGCGTTTTGACCTGAAAAAGCTGGAAAATCTTTGTGGCCAGCACATCGCTGTCTCAGATGATGCTGCATTGCGGCAAGAGATCGAAGGATACTTGGCTGCTGCTGGCCTTTCACCGCTAAATTCCAAACAGTCTGCTGATTTGGAACGTGCGATGTATTGCCTCAAGGATCGGGCACGCACATTTCCAGAACTTCTTGAAAAGGCGCATTTTGTGTTAACATCGCGCCCGATACAACCTGACGAGAAGGCGGCCAAAGCCCTTGGAACAGTATCCGATGGTATACTGAAAGAATTGACGCCGCACGTGCAAAATGCTAGCTGGTCCCGAAACGAACTGGAGGCAGCCCTGAACGCGTTTGCGGAATCAAAGGGTTTGAAGTTCGGCAAGCTTGCAGGCCCACTCAGGGCAGCCTTGGCCGGTCGAGCGGTAACGCCTTCAGTGTTTGACATGATGCTTGTGCTAGGGCGCGATGAAACCCTGGCGCGGCTATCTGATGCAGCGAGCTGAAGCCTGACTTCACATAAGAGTAACGCTGCTCCGCTAACACCCGGACTGCGCGCCTGCGCGCAGCCGTTGGCCGCAACGTCGGACAGCGAACCGACATGCGCAAGATTGAGGAAGGGACAACAATGACTGAGAGCCAAAAAACAGCCAACCTGACTGTCGATGGCAAAAGCTTCGAGCTGCCGGTCTTTTCTCCTACTACAGGACCAGACGTAATTGATATCCGTAAGCTTTACGGTCAGGCGGGTGTGTTCACCTATGACCCCGGCTTTACGTCGACAGCAAGCTGCGACAGCACCATCACCTATATTGATGGCGAAAAAGGAGAGCTGCTTCACCGCGGTTATCCGATTGATCAACTGGCCGAGAAATCTCATTTCCTCGAAGTTTGCTATCTATTGCTGTACGGCGATTTGCCTGCCGCAAAGGATCTAGAGCAGTTCGAAACGACAATCACCCGCCACACAATGTTGCACGAACAAATGCAGTATTTCTATCGCGGTTTCCGACGCGATGCGCATCCGATGGCCATTATGGTTGGTGTCGTTGGCGCAATGTCGGCATTTTATCACGATTCAACTGATATTGCCGATCCGCGTCAGCGCGAAGTGGCCTCGCACCGGCTGATTGCCAAGATGCCGACAATCGCTGCATGGGCTTACAAATACCATATCGGCCAGCCGTTCATCTATCCGCGCAACGATCTGGATTATGCATCAAATTTCCTGCGCATGTGCTTTGCGGTTCCTGCCGAAGATTATGAAGTAAATCCAATCCTCAGCCGTGCGATGGACCGGATCTTTACGCTCCATGCAGACCATGAACAGAACGCATCGACATCGACCGTGCGTCTGGCGTCGTCATCGGGTGCAAACCCATTTGCCTGCATCGCGGCGGGTATCGCGTGTCTTTGGGGTCCTGCTCATGGCGGCGCCAATCAGGCGTGTCTTGAAATGCTGGAAGAAATCGGCTCCGTCGATCGTATTCCCGAATACATTGAACGTGCCAAAGACAAGAACGATCCATTCCGACTGATGGGTTTTGGGCATCGCGTGTACAAGAACTTTGACCCACGCGCAAAAGTGATGAAGCAATCAGCCGACGAAGTTCTTGATTTGCTGGGAATAGAAAACAATCCCAAGCTTCAGGTTGCAAAGGCACTTGAAAAACAGGCGTTGGAAGATCCGTATTTCGTCGATAAGAAACTGTTCCCGAATGTCGATTTCTATTCGGGCATCATCCTCGAAGCGATGGGTTTCCCCACATCCATGTTCACCCCGATTTTTGCGCTGTCGCGGACCGTCGGCTGGGTAAGTCAGTGGAAAGAAATGATTGCCGACCCACAGAACAAAATCGGGCGGCCGCGTCAGCTGTATCTTGGCGAAACCAATCGGGACTACGTAGATATCGAAAAACGCTGATACAAACTAAATTGTTGAAAATGCCCCGGAAACATCCGGGGTATTTTTGTTTTACAAAAGCGAAAGCTAATCCCCGGCCTGCGGAGGTTTGGCAAACAGATCACAGCGCAGCGGTTCTGTTTTTGTCGCAAGTCCAATACGTTTCACAGCAGTTTTGAACCGCTTGGAAATCATATCGGCATAAACACCTTCGCCACGCATCCGGTGCCCCCAACGCGGGTCGTAATCCCGACCGCCGTGCATTTCCCGAAGGCGGCTCATTACCTTTTCTGCGCGGGCAGGTTCATGTGCGGCCAACCACTCTTGCCACAACTGGGACACTTCGCGCGGCAGGCGCAACATGATCCAACTGGCCGAATCCGCGCCCGCATCTTTGCCGGACTGCAACAAATGCTCTAGCTCGTGGTCGGTTAATCCCGGAACAACCGGAGAGGTCATTACCCGAACTGGCACCCCTGCCCCCGTCAGCCGTTCGATCATACGCAGTCGCCGTTTAGGTGCCGGGGCACGCGGCTCCATTCGACGCGAAAGACCGGCATCCAGAGTTGTTAACGAAACGCCGACGCGCACCAGCCCCTTTCCCGCCATCTCTGACAAAATATCGATGTCCCTCTCGATCAATGAACCCTTTGTTACGATGGCCAAAGGATGCCTAAACTCTGAAAGCACCTGCAGGCACGATCTTACGATCTTTCGGTCCTTTTCGATCGGCTGATACGGATCGGTGTTCGTCCCCAACGCAAGCGGAGCAACCTTGTAATTTCGCGCTGACAGCTCTTTGCGGAGAATTTCGTCTGCATTCGGACGCGCAATCAGCCGGGTTTCAAAGTCCAGGCCCGGCGATAATCCCAGGTAAGAATGAGTCGGCCGCGCAAAACAATAAACACAACCGTGTTCACACCCACGATAAGGGTTGATCGAACGATCAAACGGCAGGTCCGGGGACCAATTGTACGTAATAAGGCTGCGGGCAACCTCGTTCCGAATTTCGGTTCGTAAAACTGGCAGTTCATCTTCGACATCCCAACCGTCGCTTTCGATCTGGGTTGAAAAACGCTCGAACCGACCGACCGAATTTGAAACGGCCCCGCGTCCGGGCGTTTTGTACTGAAGCTCATTTGAATTGGGTTGGGAAGTCATGAGTAATATTTAGAACATTGCATGAACAGTCACAAGGTACACTAACCAAATTACCTTCAGACAAAGGGCAAAGTCTCGAAAATGAAAGTTTTGCAAAATGATCATGCAGATAAATCAGCCGCGAAGCGGCATATTTTGACTTATACGTCGGTCTCAGAACGGCCAACGTCGCAATCAACACAGTTAAACTGCGACGTTTTGGCCAAAACGGACAAAACTACCACTGCGGGCAGTAGCCCCAAAGCTCAGGGAATCCACCCATGTCGGATGAAGACGATATCGTCCTGTCGGAACTGAACGACGAAGAACTTGTCGAGCAAATGTTTGACGACCTTTATGACGGTCTGAGAGAAGAGATCGAAGAAGGCGTGAATATCCTGCTTGAAAGAGGATGGATGCCCTACGACATCCTCACCAAGGCTTTGGTCGGTGGCATGACAATCGTTGGTCACGACTTCCGCGACGGCATTCTGTTCGTGCCAGAGGTTCTGCTGGCCGCAAATGCCATGAAAGGTGGGATGACTATCCTCAAGCCATTGCTGGCCGAAACTGGCGCGCCGCGCGTGGGTAAGATGGTAATTGGCACGGTCAAGGGCGATATCCACGACATTGGCAAGAATCTGGTTTCCATGATGATGGAAGGTGCTGGATTCGAGGTTGTTGATCTGGGCATTAACAACCCTGTCGAAAACTACCTCGAAGCGCTGGAAACAGAAGAGCCTGACATTCTGGGCATGTCGGCCCTGCTGACAACAACGATGCCTTACATGAAGGTTGTTATCGATACCCTGGTCGAACAGGGCGTTCGGGATGACTACATCGTTCTGGTTGGCGGTGCCCCGCTGAACGAAGAATTCGGCAAGGCCATTGGCGCTGATGCGTATTGCCGGGACGCTGCCGTGGCCGTGGAAACCGCCAAGGATTTCGTTTCGCGCAAGCACAATCAACTGGCTGGCTGATCCAGCCCAGTGGGACATTAAAGGCCGCCCTTCTTGGGCGGCTTTTTTTCTTTCTGAACAGAAAGAATTTATTGCGTTCATCACGCATCGGCGTTGAACAAATGCAATTTTCGGTCGCCTTACGCGCGATGTCGGATTAGTGCTTGTGCAGGTGCCAAATCCCCTATTGTCTAAAGCGGCACGACTAGAAAGCCGACGGATGACGCACCAAAACTTGCCAGACGACAAAAGCCTGACGACCGAGGGGCTGGCCCCTGAAGGCAGCGATGGGCGCATTCTGCTTATTGCCTGCGGCGCGCTGGCCCGCGCAATTCTGGACATCAAGAACCGTAACGGCTGGAACCATATGGCGCTGACATGCCTGCCTGCGATATTTCACATTCATCCTGAAAAAATCACTCAAGCGGTCATAGAATCCGTGAAAAAACACAAAGACCAGTACGACAAAATCTACGTTGTCTATGCAGATTGCGGAACAGGTGGGTTGCTGAAACGGGCCTGCGATGATCTGGGCGTCGAAATGGTCGAAGGGCCGCACTGTTATTCGTTTTTCGAAGGTAACGACGCCTTCATTGCACGGGCCGATGACGAAACAACCGCCTTTTACCTAACGGATTTTCTTGCACGTCAGTTTGACGCGTTTGTCTGGAAACCGCTTGGTCTGGACCGGCATCCACAATTGCGTGACATGTACTTTGGCAACTATACCAAGCTGGTGTACCAAGCCCAAACCGACGATCCAAAGCTGAAAGTCCGCGCACAGGAATGTGCTGATAAAATGGGACTTCCGCTAGAGTATCGTTTTACGGGTTACGGGGATCTGGAAACCACAATGTCAAAGTGGTCAGACGCGACGATCCCCTAGATGTTCGACCGAAAGAACAGACAGAACTCTCAGGCGTTTTCGGCGGCAACTTCGCGAATACGCTCTATCATGCTGCGCAATCCGTTCGAACGCTGTGCCGACAAATGATCGTTTAACCCCAAACGCCCCAGTTCTTTGCCTGCATCGATTTTCGGAACATCTGCAACCAGTATGTCATTATATAGTGACCGTAAGACAGAGATCAGCCCACGAACAATCAACGCGTCACTGTCGCCATCAAATCGAAATACTCCGTTTTCGATAACAGGGTGCAACCAGACCTGACTGGCGCAGCCGTGTACCTTGGTCGCCGGTACTTTCAACGCATCGTCTAGCGGCGACATTGCCTTGCCCTGCTCAATGACATGGCGATACCGGTCTTCCCAGTCTTCCAGAAACTCAAAATCTTCGACGATTTCTTCAAAGGCAGGGCTTGCCATGCTGCGGCTATCCTCAGATTACGATCCTGGTTGAGACCTAAGTCGCCCAAGTACAGGTGTCCAGACCCACGGATGTCTTTTCAAGTTGGATTATTTAGGCTAACCCGTTGCAGGTAATCCTGCACAAAGCTTTGGGGCCATGCAAAAATCTCTGTCCGTACTCTTGTTTTCCGCGTTGACCCTATCTGCCTGCAACAGCTGGAGCGATTCCCGAGCTAATCCAACCAACTGGTTCGGCAGCAGCACGCCCGCACCCGTCGAGACAACAGTCGATGATGCAAATGCGCTGGTACCCGATAAAGGCGACGGAATAGGTTTGTTCAAAAGACCCGAAGCCGCAGACACCACTGTTCCGATCGCAATCATAGACGAGTTGAGGATTGATCCTATTGCATCCGGTGCAATCGTTTACGCAACAGGAACGGCCAGCCGCCAGGGTGCGTACAATGCGCAGCTGAGGCTTGTCGAATCCGAGGAAAACGCCAAGAACGGCGTCATGGAATTCACCTTTCGGGTGAATTATCCTGATTATGGAACGCCTCAGGGAACGGTGCAGTCTCGAATGGTCTCGGACGCAATTAATGTCAGCACGCAGGACCTGCAGGGTATTCGACTGATCCGGGTCGTTGGTCAGCAGAACGCGTTGGAATCACGACGCCGCTGAACACGGCCTTACAGCGATACCACCTGAACCACCTGCCCTTTGGCCGCCAACGCGATCTTGCCATCGCACAGCTTCAGCGCGTCTTCGCCAAAAACCTCGAACCGCCATCCGGTCAAGGCCGGAACGTTGCGCTCACCAGCCGCGATTAAATCCAATTCAGCACTTGTCGCGATTAGCTTGGCTGCAACGCCCGAGCTTTCGGTCTTGGATTTCAGCAGAACACGCAAAAGATCGGCCAGCGCCGGATTGACCTTTATCTTGTCTCGGCTGTTGTCGACCTTTGGCAACTCATCCGCCGGGCAATTCACACCACGCTTGACGGCGTTCAGAATTCCCTCGGCGATAACGCCTTTCCGGGCTTCGCGCAGCAACAAGCGCGAACCACCAAGATCGGCCGGTGTTTTGGGCTTTGTCGACGCCAATTCTATTAGCGCGTCATCCTTGAACACTCGGCTTCGCGGGATGTTGTTATCTTGCGCAAATGACTCTCGGAATCGTGCAAGTTCGCGGACAACGCCCAGAAACTTGGCCGAATTTGTGCGGGTCTTTACCCGCCTCCATGCTTCTTCCGGGCGGATGTCATAGGTCGCAGGTTCCGTCAGCGTACGAAGCTCTTCTGCAACCCAATGGCTGCGTTTGGTTTTGTCCAACTCCGTCGCTAGGAATTCATAGATTTTCCGAAGATGTGTAACGTCTGCCAACGCATATGTCTTTTGCGCATCACTCAACGGACGGCGCGACCAATCGGTAAACCTTGATGTCTTGTCCAACCCTTGTCTGCAGATCTTTCGAACCAGGGTTTCGTAACCGGCCTGCTCGCCAAATCCACAAACCATTGCAGCGACTTGGGTATCAAAAAGCGGTTTTGGGAAAACACCCGCGTCGACCCAAAAGATTTCCAAATCCTGACGCGCGGCGTGGAAAACCTTGACCACATTTTCATTCCGAAACAGATCATAGAGCGGATCGAGTGACAGGCCCTCTGCCAAAGGATCCACCAATACTGCGCTGTCATCGTCATCAGATGGAAACGCCAGTTGCACAAGGCACAGCTTCGAATAATAAGTGCGCTCGCGCAGAAATTCTGTATCCACGGTGACGTAGGGATGGCTTGCAGCGGCCTCGCAAAACTCGGCCAGCTCTGTCGTCGTTGTCAGGGTTTTCATGCGCGGTGCTAGATTTTGCTCTTGTTCTTGTACTTGCCCGATTGTTCTGTCCTCGTTCCGAGCGATTTCACAGACCATAGGCCGAATGACGGGCGCGTGTAAATCACCCTGATGGCTTCATGGCAGCAGAACTGGTGCCCTGTTCCCACTGGCAAACCGCTCCAGAACCGCGGGATAAAGCTTGTGTTCCGACATCAGGACCCGCGCCGCCAGTGATTCAGGTGTATCTGCAGGGTTAATCGACACCCGCGCCTGACCCAGAATTGGCCCGTCGTCCAGGGCGGCGGTTACTTCGTGAACCGTACAGCCATGCTCGGCATCTCCGGCGTCGATCGCGCGGGCATGCGTGTGCAGCCCTCTGTATTTCGGCAACAAAGACGGATGAATGTTTAACATTCTGCCTTGGAACTGCGACACGAATCCGCCCGTCAAAACACGCATGAAACCGGCAAGGCATACTATGTCCGGCTTGGCCTCAATCAGCGGCTTGACCAACTCTGCCTCGAACGCTTCGCGATTACCGCCAAACGGCTTGTGGCTTACCACTGCTGTCGGAACACCTCTCTCGGCGGCTTTCTTCAAACCTCCGGCGCTTTCATCGTTTGCCAGAACCAGACAGGCGCGCGCCGGGTGGTTGCCGGTCATGCTGTCGACCAGTGACACCATGTTCGAACCACCGCCCGAGATCAGGATGGCAACGCGCTTGCGGCTCACAACAATGTACCTGAATAGGTAATTCCGGGTGCACTGGTAACCGAACCAATGCGGCTGACGGATTCCCCGTTACTCGTTAGCAGATCAGCGATTGATTGCGCACTGTCCGCAGCGCAAACAACGATCATTCCAATTCCGCAGTTAAATGTTTTCAACATCTCGGATTCGGCAATACCGCCGGTTTCAGCCATCCAGTTGAAAACACCCGGCAGGTCCCATGAATTCAGGTCAATCTTGGCACCCAATCCTTGCGGCAAAACGCGCGGCAGGTTTTCTGTAAGCCCACCCCCCGTGATATGAGCCAGCGCATGTACACCACCCGCCCGGATCGCACCAAGGGCCGGTTTTACATACAAACGAGTCGGCGTCAGCAGCGCCTCACCCAACGAACCGCCACCGAATGGCGACTCGGCATCCCAATTTAATCCCGAATGTTCTACCAATCGGCGCACCAGCGAATAGCCGTTCGAATGAACGCCATTCGATCTTAACCCCAGCAGAACGTCTCCCTCTTGCACACCTGACGGCAGGTCACCCCCACGTTCCATCGCACCGACCGCGAACCCGGCAAGGTCAAAATCGCCATCAGGGTACATACCCGGCATTTCCGCCGTTTCACCACCGATCAGGGCGCAACCAGATTGCGCGCACCCTTCGGCGATTCCCTCGATGATCCGCGCGGCGGTGTCGGTATCCAGCTTTCCGGTGGCAAAATAATCCAGGAAAAACAATGGCTCTGCGCCCTGACAGATCAGGTCGTTGACGCACATCGCCACCAGATCAATTCCGACCCCACCAACAACGCCGGTATCAATGGCGATCCGCAGCTTTGTCCCAACACCATCTGTCGCGCTCACCAGAATGGGATCGTTATATCCCGCTGCCTTCAGGTCAAACAGGGCACCAAAACCACCAAGACCACTCATCACTCCGGGTCGATTGGTTTTCTTGGCAGCGGGCTTGATCCGGTCCACCAGGGCATTTCCTGCGTCGATGTCTACTCCTGCGTCGGCATAGGTCATGCCGTTCTTGCCCGCTGTCATGGCAATTCCCTCATGAGTGCTTTTGCGCGAGTTAGTCGATTGTGCCGGTTCATGCAACGGTCAGGCTTGACGCGGACGAAAACCGTGATACCCAAGGCGCTCAGGCGGGCCTGTAGCTCAATTGGTTAGAGCAGAGCGCTCATAACGCTTTGGTTGGGGGTTCGAGTCCCTCCGGGCCTACCAAAATCACCGCCCTATTATGATATCCGCACATAATCCACCCAGCGGCTTGCTTGGAATTCTCAGGGCGACAATTCCCTAAAAACCGACTGTGAATACTAGCTGTTTTCTTTTTGAGCCTTTTTCCTGGCTTCAAACTGCTTCCAAACATGTATTCGCCCTTTTTGGCGAGCGTCTGCCAACCATAGCTTTTTTCTTACACCGGGCACTTCTAAAGAACGGTATTTTCCATTCGAATACTTTGGCCAATCG
>JBPCWT010000402.1:0-3950 GCA_051009255.1 Ruegeria sp.
TCGCGTCTGATATACTTCGATGCGCTCCAACGGTTTTCTCCGCGGGAATTCAATCCTGACCTGCCAGTGCGGGTCGTGGATGTGGACGAGGCATCCCTCAGCGAACTGGGGCAGTGGCCGTGGCCCCGAACCCTGCTGGCCGATTTGGTTGAAAGTCTTGGCAATTACGGCGCCGCGACCATTGCCTTCGACATGCTGTTCGTCGAGCCGGACCGCTATTCTCCGTCCCTGTTGATGCAGGATCCGGCCTTTGCCGCCCTTTTGCGTGAAGACAGCGATGTGTCACAGCTGGACAACGATGCCCGCTTTGGCGCGGAAATGCTGAACTGGCCAGTGGTTCTAGGCGTTGCTGCCCGGTTGACGGGCGAAAAGGAACAGGTGTTGTCACCGGCTGGTATAATCGAGATCGGCGAAACGCCATCTGCCGGGCTGTTCGAAGTTCCCCAATGGACCCCACTGCCACCGCCACTGGACGAAACCGCAACTGGCATTGGCGGTGTGAACGTTTCGCCATTGGGCGGCCTTGGGGTTGTGCGGCGCGTTCCTGTTCTGTGGGCCGGCCCGGATGGTGTAATGCCAAGCCTCGGCCTCGAGGCGCTGCGCGTGGCGACAGGGGAATACAACATTCTGGCCGAAGGCGCGCCGGACGAAGAAGGGATCGTTATGGCTGTCGAGGTTGGCGGCTTTCGAATCCCGACGACCGAAAACGGCGAAGTATGGGTCAGGTTCAGACGTGACCATCCGGGTCTTTACATATCGGCCAAGGATGTATTGGCGGATACATACGATCCTGAACTACAGGCCGAAATCGAAGGGCGTATCATACTTGTCGGAACGTCTGCGGCTGGATTGTTCGATATTCGTGAAACGGCGTTGGGTGAATCCGTTCCGGGGGTTTCCGTGCACGCCCAGATCGTTGAACAGATAATATTGGGCGATATGCTCAGACGGTCGGATGTCACTGCGGCGTTGGAAATTATCGCATTCATAAGCCTGGGAATGATTGTGACGGCTGTTATGTCCCGGTTTGGCGCAATTGCATCCTTTGTCGCAGGCGCCGTCGCCGCGATGGCGGTGGTGGGTATCAGCTGGACCGCCTTTCAGGACAACTCGGTTCTGTTCGACGCCACATTTCCGTTGATGGGGGGTATGACGAACTTTGGTTTGTTGGTGGCTTACCTGTTCGTGTCGACCGAACGAGAAAAACGGGCGATCCGCAAGGTGTTTTCCCATTACGTTGCCCCCGAAATCCTTGATGAGATGGAGGCAAGCGGACACCAATTGAAACTGGGCGGAGAATCGCAGGAAATAACCGTGATGTTCTCGGACATCAGGGGATTCACACCGCTATCGGAATCCGTAAGCCCGACGGGGTTGGTGGCATTGCTGAACGATCTGTTTTCGCAGATCGGGGATCAGATCCTCGTGGAAAAGGGAACAATCGACAAATTCATCGGGGACGCAGTCATGGCTTTCTGGAACGCGCCGCTGCCGGTCGAGGACCATCCGCTAAGGGCTGCCAGCGCAGCACTTTTGATGCGTCAGGCGCTGGCAGAGTTCAATGCGACGCCCCAGATGCGTGACAGACCGCCGATTGCGTTGGCCACGGGTTGCGCCACGGGCACCGCCTGCGTCGGCAATATCGGCTCACGAAGCCGTTTCAATTACACGGTGATCGGCGATGTGGTAAACGTCGCGGCGCGGATCGAACAGAACTGCCGACATGTCGAGTATGATATCCTCGCATCCGAAGCTGTGTTTCAGGCAGCCGGGTCCAGACTTGCCATGCTCGAGGCCGGGTTTATCGCCCTCAAGGGCAAGTCAGTACCGGAACCGGTTTACATCGTGGTGGGCAATCAGGATCTGGCCCAGTCCACCGAGTTCTTGCAGCTTGCACAGGCGCATTCAGACCTGATCGCTGCGATCCGTCAAAGGCAATCTCAGGCGGTCATAGAACGCATGTGCGACGCCTGTCTCGAAACTGCCGTGAAACTGGAGCCCGGTTTGGCGACGTTCTATCGGGCGTTTTCGCAACGAACGGCTGATTTCCGCACCGATACGCAGTCGGGACAGTTTCTTTTCAGTCACCACGAGCTTTCGCGCAAGGCCGGTGCCTGATCTATTGTTCCCGGCTTGAACAAAAGAACAGCCGCAACAGGATGTTGCGGCGGTTCTTTTGTTGGATGGCGAGGACCAATCTCGCCCCCTCGAATACTATCTAATCCAGAATACACCACCAAAAGTTCGATACATTCGAGACTGATCCTCTATCCCACGAGGGATGCCTTATTTATGCCTTAATTCATCTCGGCCGTCTGTGAAGCAGTTCACACTAAATAATATTTTTCTTATCTCCAGTCAAAGAAACCGTCACCGGCCTGTCGTAACAGCCTGTTCGCCATTGCGCGTCCCATTTCCGGTGCGTCTTCTGCGTCGCCGCTTTCTTCGTCGGAAATCGCTTCGGCACCGTTTGGGCGCAATACCTCGCCCCTTAGCCGCAAACCGGTGCCCTGCATCTCTGCCAGCCCGGCAATCGGTGTTTCGCACGACCCGTCCAATCCCGCCAGCAGGGCGCGTTCCGCCGACAGGCGTTGGCCGGTTTCGGCGTGATGGATGGCCTCCAGCATTTCAGCGGCCCGCGTGTCGTCGTTACGCCTTTCAATACCGATTGCGCCCTGCGCGATGGCCGGCAGCATATCGTCGGGCGAAATCGCGGTCGCGGGAACCTCGTCCATCTTCAGCCTGCGAATTCCCGCAAGAGCCAGAAACGTACATTCGGCGACGCCGTCGCCCAGCTTTTTCAGACGGGTCTGCACGTTGCCGCGAAATTCCACCACCTTCAGGTCCGGGCGACGATGCAGCAGTTGTGCGCGCCGCCGTAACGACGATGTCCCCACAACAGCCCCTTCGGGCAGGTCGTGGATCGAACTCAGGTGGGGCGAGATAAACGCATCACGCACATCTTCGCGTGGCAGGAACGTGTCCAGAATTAACCCCTCTGGCTGTTCCACCGGCATGTCCTTGGTCGAATGCACGGCAATGTCGATATCACCCCGCAGCATCGCCTCTTCGATTTCCTTGGTGAACAGCCCCTTGTTGCCGATCTCTTTCAACGGACGATCCGCATCGATCATGGCGCGATTGTCGCCCGTGGTTTTGATCACCACAATCTCGAACGCCTCTTCAGGCAGGTCGAACGCCTCGCTCAGCCTGCGACGGGTTTCACGGGCTTGGGCCAGCGCAAGTGGCGAACCACGGGTGCCGATCTTCAGCGGCGATGCGGGGGAGGGCATGTTCAAAGTCATGGCACAGCTTTAGTCGCGTCACATTGCCCTGACAATGGGGGCAGAGCTTGACAAATTGACGCCGAAGCCCGACCCGTGGCGGAAACCGGAACATTGGGGGCGGGCATGACCAAGAAAAAGAAACTGCTGCAAGCCTTGGCAGGCGAGGTGCAGGATGTGCCGCCGATCTGGATGATGCGGCAGGCCGGTCGCTATCTGCCCGAATACCGCGCCACGCGCGAGCAGGCGGGTGATTTCCTTTCGCTTTGCTACAATCCCGACCTCGCGGCCAAGGTTACATTGCAGCCGATCCGACGTTACGGGTTTGACGCGGCCATTCTGTTTGCCGATATCCTGCTGATCCCGCAGGCGCTGGGCGCGGATTTGTGGTTTGTCACAGGCGAAGGTCCGCGTTTGTCGACGATTACCCGGCAGTCCGACTTTGATGCCCTGAAACCGGTGGATGACATCCACGAAACTCTGTCCCCGATCTATGAAACCGTCCGCATCCTGTCGCGCGATCTGCCGTCGGATACGGCCCTCATCGGATTTGCCGGTGCGCCGTGGACGGTGGCAACCTATATGATCGCGGGTCGCGGAACGCCGGATCAGGGACCCGCCCACGCGCTGCGACAGGGCGAACCGGCCCTGTTCGACGCCTTGATG
>JBPCWT010000403.1:0-3224 GCA_051009255.1 Ruegeria sp.
CCGGCTTCGCGCAGGTTGCTTTCGACATGGTCGGGCCACCAGTCGTACAGTCCACCCCAGATCGTCTCATGGACGACGGCCTGGAACTCAA
Organism: Ruegeria sp.; assembly: GCA_051009255.1. Classification (GTDB taxonomy): domain Bacteria; phylum Pseudomonadota; class Alphaproteobacteria; order Rhodobacterales; family Rhodobacteraceae; genus Ruegeria. The sequence goes on from JBPCWT010000403.1 coordinate 92, forward strand.
CCGAGCGCTCCCAGAGTTCAGCAACGTTGGCAAGACGCACGAGCCAGGTGATATAGGGCTGCTTCTCCAGCGGGTGCACCAGCATGTCGGCGGATTCCGGCGGGAACCCGTTCTGCCAGATCGGATCGGGATTGGGCCAGCGGCGCGGAATGCCATGATACTCGCCAGATCGCCGGTAGTCATTGACGCCATCCGCCCACTTGTACCAGCGCCCCGAGCCGGCCTTGCCGCTGCCCTCGTGGCGAGTGCGGACCGCAACCGGAAAGATCGTCCGGATGCGCATGTCGACGTTGTAGTTGGAGTAGAGGTAGGTCAGGCGCGGACGAACCAGCGAACTGTAGGGGCTGCGCATCGACCAGCAAATATCTACACGCAGTGGGTTCGCTTCGGTAACGATGTCTGTCAGCGGAGGCAGGTATTCCTGCCGTTGTGCATGAACCTCGTCATTGTAGTGGGCCCAGTTCCAGTTGTCCTTCGGCGGCGGCGGATTGGTGGCGTCCGGCACAGGTGGCATGTCGGGCACGACACCTGTCTCGGGCCAGTCCGCATCCATTGAAGAAAGCTTGTCGAGTATGTCTTGGTCGATCTTGGGCATTCTCTTCCTACCTTTGAGAGTAGTTTATCTGATCGGATAGTTTATCGTGGCGAGGTCGTGATAACTTCTCGATTCATTATTGTCGGTGTGCCAACGGAAACTTGCAAAAAAGTCACACGCGTCTGAGCAGATTGCACCAATTTAATTCTTGTCTATATCGTATTCGAATTCGTAGATGTCGGGTGTGGAACATCAGAATTGTTATTCCTTCGATGCATTATATGAGCATCGTCCAGGAGCGTTCGAAGACCCGGATCGTCGATATTGAGGGCGTCAAAGTCGGCAATCAGATTTTCAAGATATTCGATGTTGGTGCCAACTGGACCACAAGCGCTAGCAATTCTCCGAGCACACTCCGGTTCCGGCAAATCCCGGTAGCGTTCATTTTGCCGGTTCACACAAAAGGCCATTGCCTGAATCTGGCCTTGGGGTGTCTCCATGCTGAAATACTCGGGGCGGTAAGCGCCCGTCATCATTTCCCTTCGGAACAGATATGTAGTTTCCGTTTCGACCCCCTCCGGCGGGATCAGCATTGCGACACCCGTGCAGCAGGTATCAGGCATTGACTGGTCGATGGCCATCATAAGGCCGGGATTGCTCGCGCTGCCTCGACCAAAAGGTTGATCAAGGCAGAACCTGCGAAGCCATCCGTTCAGGTTGGCACGACGTAGCTGCGTGACGTTGATAGACGGGTCCCACATCAGCGAACCGTATCCCAGCACCCAAAGCTCCGGGTCAGGGCGCTTTTCGATGAACGCCTTGCGACGTGCCTCTCTCTCCTCATGACTGAGCCGCCAACCCTGCGGCCTGCCCTGGGCTCGGGCATTGGCATCGATGGCCTTGAAATCATCCAATGACAGGCGCAGTTTGCTATCTTCTGGCTGAACCATTTTGTCCCGCAGTTCAGGAAGGTTCTCAAATGCGCTATCGGGGATCGTCATTTGGCGTCAACGTCTTGCTGCCAAGGCCACCTTCCGGTCGACTCCAGACTGGTTGTCCATCCAAGCAGTGTTCTGATGACGACCATGGCGACGATTGTCCCCATGCCTTCCAAGGTTGGCTCGACCACAACCGTCTTTGCAACAGTTGACGCGACAAGCACTTCAAGTCCTATGAGAATGGTACGGGACAGGGCGCGCCGATACTTCTTGAGAGCGACTCGACCATCATCGGATATGCTGTCGCGCATCCAGATGACCGTCGAGATAACAAAACCCAGGACCAACAGCGTGGCGGCAGCCAGCTCGAGCAGGATGATTGTCGTCTGAACAAGCTCGATCATGATTTACCGCCGTCGGGCTGGGCACCCGGCAACTCGGGCTGCCACGGCCATCGGCCCTCTGCCTGCAGCGTGGTGGACCAGCTGATAACGGTCCGAACAACAATCAGCACAAACAGCAGGCCAATCGATGTGTAGGACGGCTCGATCAGGATCGAATCGATCACGTCGGCGACCACCAGGACTTCCAGGCCAAGCAGCAGCCCGCCACTCAACTCCCCTCGAAATCTATGAAACGCGGCTTCCCGGCCTTTGGCCCGGCGGGTGGAATGATATTCAATGCTGGCCTTGAAGAAAGCCAGAACGATCAGTGCCACGGCAAAAATCTCCATGATCTGAGCCGCGCGTTCAAAGATCTCCCTGTAGGTCTCAATCATCACATTTCTCTTGTCCAGGTACAGCGAAATACGTTTCCGGTGCGCCTCAAGCTTGGTTCACCGGATCGACATGGTTGCTTTCGACAGCCGTCGCGTGCCGACCCAACCCGCAATTCCGCAAATACGAGGGGGCTGGCTGATCCAGTCAGCAAGAATCGCCAACGGCAGGATTTTTACCGCAGACCGGCGGGATTACCAACCTCCATCCGTAGTCTTCATCACGCGAAAATCTGAAGCGGAGACATGGAAGGAAGTCTTCGCATTTCGCGCCAAAAAACATTCTTCGTATGATTGATGATTGAAGAAATTGATGGCAAAAAAACCAAAACCAGATTGTGGTGATTTGTATTGTTCCAGATTTGGTTTTTTTGTTTGGTGCCGTCACCAAAAACAGATGTGACCTGCTCCCCTGAAATGTCCGCGATTTGAGGTTGGCTTGTTCTCCGCGCGAGGAGACGGACGGTGAAGAGATCACGGCTCAGCAAAGTGCAGATCATTGGCATTCTGAAGGAACATCAGGCGGGTATGAGCGCGCCCGATCTGTGCCGCAAGCACGGGATCAGCGACGCGACCTTCTACAATTCGCGACGGAATTATGGTGGCATGGAGATCGCCGATGCGAAGCGTCTAAAGGCGCTCGGGGCTGAGAATGCAAAGCTAAAAAAAATGCTGGCCGAGCAGATGATGGACGTAGCCACGCTGGAGGAAATGCAGGGAAAAAATTCCTGAGGCATGGTTTGAGGAGGAAAGCGGTGGACTTGGCCATGACAGAGAAGAGCTACCCGCAGCGGCGGGCCTGCGCGCTGGCCGGGATCGATCCGCGGATCTACCAACGCAAGTCGAAGCGCCAAGCTGACACTGAGCTGCGGGACAGGATAAAGG
>JBPCWT010000404.1:0-3186 GCA_051009255.1 Ruegeria sp.
GTTGTAGATACCGCCCTTGCCATTCTCATCACCTGGGTACCAGTTTTGCACTGTAGAATATTTTACCTCGGCATCTTCTTCGACGATGATTTCCACAACGGCTGCGTGCAACTGCGCAGTATCGCGCTGCGGTGCTGTGCAACCTTCAAGATAAGAAACGTAAGATCCCTTGTCGGCGATGATCAGAGTCCGTTCAAATTGGCCTGTGTTTTCTGCGTTGATGCGGAAATATGTACTCAATTCCATCGGACAGCGAACACCCGGCGGCACGTAGACAAATGACCCATCCGAAAACACGGCAGAGTTCAACGTCGCATAATAGTTATCGGAAACCGGAACGACAGTGCCAAGATATCTTTTGACCAGTTCTGGATGCTCGCGAATAGCCTCGGATATCGAACAGAAGATTACGCCGTGTTTCTTTAGCTCGTCCTGAAATGTTGTGCCAACTGAAACAGAGTCAAAAACCGCATCAACAGCCACTTTACGACCCTCAGCCGGGGCATCTTCGGCCCCTTCGACACCAGCCAAAATCATCTGCTCTTTCAAAGGGATTCCAAGCTTTTCGTAAGTCGCCAGCAACTTGGGATCGACCTCGTCCAAAGACTTGGGTTTGACTTCCATCGATTTTGGACGGGCATAGTAATACTGATCCTGAAAATCAATTTTCGGATAGCTGACCATCGCCCAGTTCGGCTCATCAATTTGGGTCCAGCGATCAAAGGCAGCCAATCGCCATTCCGTCATCCACTCCGGTTCTTCATTTTTTGCCGAGATAAGGCGAACGATGTCGGGATTTACGCCTTTGGGCGCATACTCCATCTCGATATCGGTTTCCCAACCGTATTTGTAAGTTCCAGCCTCACGGACCGCGTCCACGGTTTCCTGGTCGACGCCTTCTTTAACCTGGGTCTGGTCCAAAGCGGCCATGACTCACCCTCCGTCAGATCACGCGGCACGCGCGCGATGCTTTTTCTCTTTTTCAAGCCACGTTTCTGCAAAACGCAGCACATCTTCTTCGGTCGTCAGAGGGCCAAGCGAGACGCGAATAGCGCTGGCTGCCGTCGCCTCGTCAAATCCCATTGCGGTCAAAACCGCACTTGCCCGGACCTTTCCGCTGGAACAGGCCGAACCAGCGCTCACTGCGAAACCCGACAAATCCATCTGCATCACTTGCGTCTCGCCTTTCCAACCGGGATTGGCAAAACACAGGGTATTTGGAAGGCGGTCCTGACCTTTCCCGACAAAAATAGTAGATTTAGAGCCGGCCTCAAGGGCCTTTTCTAGAATATTTCTAAGTTCTGCAACCTTTTCCCATACTCCGTCGGCCAAATCACGCGCCGCCGCTTCTGCCGCAGCACCAAACCCGGCAATACCGATGACGTTTTCCGTTCCGGATCGACGGCCCATTTCTTGACCGCCACCCTTGATCTGAGCCAACAGATCAGTTCCCCGTTTTAGAACGACCCCGCCCACACCCTTCGGCCCACCCAGTTTGTGGGCAGACACCAGCGCCATTTGGGCGCCCAGCCAGTTGAAGGCAACCGGCAACTTTCCAAATGCTTGGGTCGCATCCGTCACCGCCAGCCCGTTCGGTAACTTTTGAATGATACCGGTTTCCGAATTGGCAAGTTGAAGTGTCGAGCTTTGAGGTTCAGGCACGTAAACTGCGCCGGTATCCGACACCATCAGATCTCCAACAATCCAGGACCTTACGGCATCGTGTTCTATTGCCGCGCCATGAAGCTTTCGTCCGCCCAAACTCAGCGCAGCGCCTTCGGTGGAGCCTGATGTAAACACGATATCCGCCCCATCAGCGCCAATCGCTTCGGCCACTTGAGCGCGCGCCTTTTCGATCGTCGCCTTGGCCGCCCGCCCTTCTGCATGCACCGAAGAAGGGTTTCCACTTATCTCCATTGCTTGGATCATTGCGTTCCGCGCTTCAGTTCGCAGCGGGGTTGTAGCGTTGTGATCCAGATAAACACGTTTCATGGATTCACCTTTTTCGGCAGACTAAATATCGGTGCGGTTAACAAAGTCAGGCACCTCATGTTAATCATCCACTACAGAAAACAGGCTTGGTACAGCCGGGCACGGCGCCAGATCATTTTCAATTACGTCTGATAATCTGGTCTGATGTAAAAACACATAGACATGGGCGCTTAGACCTTCCCATAGACGATTGGTTAATGATTGGGCACGACTGCCAGACGACGCGCCAGAAGCGCCAGCGCCTTTGTGCATCGCATCGACGGTCTCGTCCACCGCCGCCAGCACTTCTACCACCCGAATCTCGGATGGTGGTCGCGCTAAACGGTATCCACCGCCCGGACCGCGCACCGAGGACACAAGTTCGGCGCGGCGAAGTTTAACAAAGAGCTGTTCGAGATATGGAAGGGAAATATCCTGACGCTCAGAGATTTCGCCCAACGTTACAAGCGTCTCGGACGGCTGAAGCGCAATGTCGGCCAAGGCCACCATGGCGTAACGACCCTTGGTCGAAAGCTTCATTTTCGTTTCCTCTCGGCAAGATATGTGCGAAAACATTGACGCCGCCGCAGCCAGTGCGTATCTCCCACTGACAGCGTCATCACGCAAAGCAAACATAATTAGAACCGTTCTAAGGTACCTGACGGATACCGTCAAGAATATCCGGGTGCCCATTGCGATAAGACAGGACAAAAGCACACATGCCCGAGGTGATTTTTCCCGGACCCGAAGGCCGCCTGGAAGGCCGCTACCACCCGCAAAAGGAAAAAGACGCACCGATCGCCATCGTGCTGCATCCGCACCCTCAATTCGGTGGGACGATGAACAACAAGGTCGTCTACAACCTGCACTATGCCTTTTACAACATGGGCTTCACGGTTCTGCGATTTAACTTTCGCGGCGTCGGACGCAGCCAAGGCGAATACGATCAAGGCGTTGGTGAGCTAAGCGATGCCGCATCCGCGCTGGATTACCTGCAGTCAATGAACAACAATTCGAAACATTGCTGGGTTGCCGGTTTCTCGTTTGGTGCATGGATTGGAATGCAATTACTGATGCGCCGCCCGGAAATCACCGGCTTTATCAGCGTTTCGCCACCAGCGAATATGTACGACTTCTCATTTTTGGCGCCCTGCCCATCGTCCGGCCTGATCATCAATGGGTCATCAGACCGTGTTGCCCCACCCGTTGATACAA
>JBPCWT010000405.1:0-4154 GCA_051009255.1 Ruegeria sp.
GTGGAACTGGTGTTTGGTCCGGCGTTTGACGGTGGTTATTGGCTGGTCGGGGCGCAAAGGTACAGGCAATTGCCAACAGGCATGTTCAAATGCGTTCGTTGGTCCACCCAACACGCCCTGACCGACACACTGAATTCGGCCCGGGGTTGCCGTGTCGGGCTGATCGACCAACTTAGGGATGTAGATACTGTCGCTGATTTGCAGGCTGCCAGTCCAAGCTGACGGATCAGGCAGTTTTTGACCATGACGCCGTCGTGTCCCCGTGATACGGCAATTTTATGACTCGTATCCCCACCAAGCAGGAAATTCTGGAATGGATTTCCGAAAACCCGACCCTTACTTCGAAGCGCGACATTGCAAAGGCGTTTGGGATCAAGGGTGCGGACCGGATTGACCTCAAACGCATCCTCAAGGAACTGGCGGCCGAGGGGCATCTGGAAAAACGGCGCCGCACTTATCGCGATCCCGACCGACTGCCACCCGTCAGTGTGCTGCAGGTCAAGGCGCCGAATGCCGATGGCGACCTGTTTGCCCGCCCACTCGAATGGCATGGCGAAGGGGTCGAACCGACCGTGCTGATCATTGCGCGGGCCAGCGACCCGGCGCTGGGAGAAGGCGACCGTATTCTGGCCCGGCTGACGCTGGTGCACGAGGAAGACCACAATTATGAGGCGCGATTGATCCGTCGCATCGGCGTGAACCCCCGTCGTCTTGTCGGGATCTTCCGCAAAGGGGCCGAAGGTGGACGGATCGTCCCAATCGACAAGGCCGGTTCCACCGAGTGGCTGGTCAGCGATAGTGCTGTGCACGGTGCCAAGGACGGTGAGTTGGTAGAGGCAGAGCAGGCCGGCCCAAAGAACCGAATGGGCCTGCCGCGTGCTCGTATCGTCGAGCGGCTGGGTGATCCGACAGCCCCCAAGGCAGTTTCACTGATCGCCATTCATCAGCATGGGATACCGGATGATTTCCCGGACAAAGTGATCGAAGAGGCCGATAAGGCCAAGCCAGTCGGGCTGTCGGGTCGGGAAGACCTGCGGGACATTCCGTTGCTGACGATTGATCCGTCAGATGCACGCGATCACGATGACGCTTGTTATGCTCATGCGGATGACGATCCGAAAAATCCCGGCGGGCATGTAATCTGGGTCGCGATTGCTGATGTCGCCGCCTATGTACGGCCAGGTACCGCGCTGAACCGCGAGGCGCGCAAGCGTGGTAACTCCAGTTACTTCCCTGACCGAGTTGTTCCAATGTTGCCGGATCGTCTTTCTGGTGATCTGTGTTCTTTGCACGAGGGCGTGCCACGGGCCTGTATCGCGGTACGGATGCAGATCGACGCTGACGGCAACAAGATCGGTCAACGCTTCGTGCGTGGCCTGATGCGATCTGCTGCCTCATTGAACTATGTCGAGGTTCAGGAAGCCATTGACGGCACTCCAAACGACCGGACAGGTCCGTTGTTGGATGATGTGCTTAGACCACTCTATGCGGCTTACGGTGCGCTAAAAAGGGCGCGCGAAGAACGGCAGCCATTGGACCTGGATCTGCCCGAGCGCAAGATCATCCTCAGCGATGACGGCGAAGTGCAAAGCGTTGCCTTTCGTGACCGGCTGGATGCCCATCGTTTGATCGAAGAGTTCATGATCCTTGCCAACGTCGCGGCGGCGGAGACATTGATCGCCAAACGCCGTCCGCTGTTGTTCCGTGTGCACGAAGAACCCGCGCCAGAGAAACTGGAAAGCCTAAGGGAAACCGCGCAGGCGGCGGGACTAAACCTTGCCAAAGGTCAGGTTCTGCAAACCCGACATCTGAACGCGTTGCTTAATGCCGCAGCCGGAACCGAAGATGCCGAACTGATCAATCTCAGCACGCTTCGGTCTATGGCCCAGGCCTATTACAATCCTGAAAATTTCGGCCATTTCGGTCTGGCGCTCATAAACTATGCGCATTTCACCTCTCCAATCCGCCGCTACGCTGACCTGATCGTGCATCGCGCGCTGATCTTGGCCCATGGCTGGGGTAAGGATGGCCTTTCACCCGATGAAATCGAAAGGTTGGAAGAAACGGCTGAACACATATCAGACACCGAACGTCGTTCGATGATGGCAGAGCGGGATACAACCGATCGGTATCTGGCAGCCTATCTGAGTGAGAGGGTTGGGAATGAGTTCACGGGTCGGATCAGCGGCATCGCCCGGTTCGGAGCTTTTGTGAAGCTGGACGAAACCGGTGCTGACGGGTTGGTGCCGGTGCGTTCGCTTGGGCGGGAGTTCTTTCATTTTGACCGCGAAGCCGGGACGCTCATGGGGTCTGACACAGGTCTGACTATTGCAATCGGTCAGCGCGTTACCGTGCGCCTGACCGAAGCGGTGCCCGTGACCGGAGGGCTGGAACTGGAGCTGTTGTCGATCGACGATCAGGCGTTGCCCCGCTCACGCGGAACAGCGGGACGCCCGACCAGACGCAAAGCGGTCAGTTCGAAACGAAAGAAAGACAAGGCCAAGCGCAAGGTCGAGCGCAAGCGCCGTCAGAGGTGATAGGTCAGCGCCCGTGCGATCAGCCAGCCGTGGCGGGAATCGTCAATCTGATCCGCGTTGTCGAACAAAACTGCCCGGTTGCCGTCAACCCGATCTTCATCCGGAAAGACGGACCTGAAATCTGTCAGCAATCGGCTCTGACAGTGAACGAAAAGGGCAAAGCACGCGGATTTGTGCCTGCCCAGTCGGATCGTCGACCCGTGCGGTGCCAGATAGGCGGGTTGCCTCCAGCGCAGCGCCTCTAGCAAAGGCTGGGCCGAGGTCGTGTCCTGTGCGGTGTCAAAGATCATTTCGCGCAGGGCCAGAACACCGGCTCGGATCTCCGGTGAAAAGGCTTCGAACGCAGCGGCCACTGCTGGATCGTCAAACGCTTTCATGCCAAAGGTATCGCGCTTTCCATTCGGTCAACATAATCGTTAAGCAGTTTATCCTGTTTGACCCTTTGGGTCAGCAGGGTGTCTGCCGGAGTTGCGCGCATTGCGGCCAGAATTGGTCCCACGCTCATATCCGCGGACGTTGGATGGTCACCAAACAGGAATTCATATTGCCTCAGATAGGCTGAAATCGCAGCCAGATCCCGATCAACCCTTTCCACGCGCTGGGCTGATGAAAAGCGCGAAACACCCTGTGCCTCCAGCCCTTTCAGGACAGACTTTCGAATGGCGTTCGAAACAGGTTTGCGGATTATACCGGGTACCTCGGAAAAGAACGTGTCGCGCAGGATCGGCCAGACCGTGTCGTTTCCCCAGCGGTCCAGAACGATCTGAAAATACAAATGCTCTTCGGCCAACCGGATCAGGGCACGTGACTGCGCTTTTTGTGTATCGTTGAGCCCCCTGTCAAAATCTGCCCCTCGCGATTCAAGCCAGTCGCGGATCAAGTCGCTGTCAGGTATCAGGCGCTCGGGTGTTCGAAGGACCGGCAATTTGCGATGCGGCATCTTGCGGGGGTCCAGCATGTCAGACCTTTGCCACTGCTGGCCGGATTGTTGAAGCATATAAGCTGTTTTCACGCAGAACGGGCTGGCACTGAACAGACCAAAGGCCGCGGGGTAGGAAATAAGGGTAAGCATCATTGGCTCCATTTTAGGTCGCCACTGGGATATCAGCACTTGATGACAGAAACTGTCATCAGGGATAGGCTAGGGTTTATTATGTCCCGCACCGCCCGATTGTTTCAGTTAATGCAGGCCTTGCGCTCTGGTCCATCGCCCAAGACCTCTGGTCAACTGGCGCAAGATCTTGGCGTTTCGTCCCGCACTGTCCATCGTGACATTGATGCTTTGCGTGGTCTGGGCGCAGTCATCGACGGCGAGGCCGGCTTCGGTTTTACATTGATCGAGGATGCGACCTTGCCGCCGCTTGGTTTCGCCGATGATGAGCTTGAGGCGCTTGTTTTGGGGCTGCGCGAGGTTCAACTGATCGGCGACCCTGCCTTGTCAAAAGCAGCTGGCCAGGCGCTGCGAAAATTGCAGGGCCGATTGCCACAACGTCAGTCCCACAGGCTAAACCACGCGGTTCTGAGCGCGACCCGCTTTGACCGGCCAGAAGCACCAACAATCGAAGTGGCAGAGTTACGGCAGGCAGCTTGGGATGAGCGCACGGTGGAGTTTTCCTA
>JBPCWT010000406.1:0-10798 GCA_051009255.1 Ruegeria sp.
GATCCTGCCTACCGCGCGCTGATGCTGGGTCTGCCAACCCAATCACAGTTAGCTGCCGCCCTGCATGAAAATGGCACAACCCCCGACCCGATGGCAATCTGGCGAGCGGTCGAAACATTGCGTCAGACAACCGCCCAACACATGCAGGACTTGCTTCCGCGGTTGCACAGCGAATCCGTCATCGATGCCCCGTTTGAACCTGACGCTGAACAATCCGGAAAACGCTCTCTGGCTGGGGCTGCGCTGGCCCTTACATCGCGGCTGGATGGAGGCGCCAAGGCAGCGGAAGAGTATGCCAAGGCCGACAACATGACACTGCAGTTAAGTGCGTTGTCATGCCTTTTGAAATCCGGCAAGGGCGAAGCGGAGCTTGCTGCTTTCTATGATCAATGGAAGCACGACCGTCTGGTTTTGGATAAATGGTTTGGTCTTCAGGTTTCGCTGGCGGCACCGGACAAAACACCTGAAATCGCCCGTAAGCTGAGTGAACATTCCGAATTCAATTGGAAAAACCCCAACCGATTCCGATCGCTGATGGGATCACTGGCTATGAATCATGCCGGATTTCACAACAATAGCGGTGAGTCTTATACATTGTTGACGGATTGGCTGGTTAAACTTGACCCGGTAAATCCACAGACAACGGCCCGCATGTGCACCGCCTTTCAGATCTGGAAAAGATATGACGCCGACAGGCAGGATTTGATGCGAACGCAGCTGACCCGCATCGCATCAACACCGGACTTATCGCGGGACACGACAGAGATGGTCACAAGGATTTTGAAGGCATGAAAATCCAAAGGGTCCGCGAAGGTGCGTCGGTGTGAGGAAATGACACCCTTCACCTTTACGCGCCACAACCGGTCGCCGCGAACAGTCACGATCCTGATCTGCGTTTACGCAGCCCTAGCCGGTCTTGTGATTATTTTCGGCGCAGCCCTTTGGATTATGGCGATTTTAGCCTTGGGAACGGTTCCTGCGTTGGTGGATATTATTAGGAATACCAGTGCAGGAATGACACTCGAACCCGATATTTTAAGTTGGCACACGGGCAGTCGTCAGGGCGAAATCGCGTTGGTTGAAATCGATTATTTCAGGTTTGACACACGTTGGGATTTTTCAGTTCGTGTGTCAGCGGTCTTAAACTCTGGCAAACGCATCCGCCTGCCGGACGAAGCTATGCAGCCTCATCTTGAGTTTGAAAAATTGCTTCAGGACGCCGGACAACGTGTCGAGCGTCACCATTTTCGGGTATTCTAAGCGGCCCAAAATCACTCGTTATGTGTATGCAACTGTGACCAGTTGCCTTGAATTGGTCACAAATGCAGAACACGCTATTCGCCAGTGTAAAAAGTGTAACTGTTCCGAGTTTTTGATATGTTCTGTTCGTTCAGGGCACCTAGTGTCCATTTATTCAGCTACAAGTCCGATCCCGATCAATCTGCGGGTGTGGATGCGGCGAAAAACGATATCCAACCGATTGATGAAGGCCGTTTGTCGGTTCCTGTGGCAGAACTGGAAGCCAGCGATCTGTCAGGAAACGAAGTGGTTGAGCGTGGTCGGCATCTGGCCCGACAAGATTTGTGGTCAACTTTATCCGAAGAACTGTTGAATGCCGACAATGCGGGTTCAAACGCGCCTGGAAGCATACCGATCGCCGATCTTCTGGCTTACGGCGCCCGATCTGACGTTGTTCTTGCTGCCGAGCATGCATTGTCCGACGACGAGCTTTCGAATGAGCAGATCCTGCTTTTGGGCATAACAGAGCTTGAAGACGTTTGGATGGAACACGACCACGACCCCATGATTGGCTTGGTTGTCGCGCTGGCACATATCGATCTTGCCTGGGCCTGGCGCGATGCGCCCGAAAACTCTGATATGTCGAAACTCAGCAGGTCTCGATGTGCAGCACATTTTGATCGCGCGGCGGTTATTTTGGCCGAGTGTAAAAAGGCAGCACCAAACAGCCCTGCCGTCACCTCGGCATGTTGCGCATTACTTGCTGGACAAAGAGATCCCAGAGTACGGGTGGCGAATGAGTATGAAAAGCTGATCTCGCTTGATCCCAGCAACTACCGCCCCATGCGCGCAATGGGCAACCACCTGTTGCCAAGCTGGTTTGGCAGCTACGAAGAACTGGAACTTCAAGCGCTGCGCGTTGCTGCCCTGACCCGTGATACATGGGGGGCCGGGGGTTACACCTGGGTTCAGTTCGATGCGATTGCCTTGGACAACGAAGCCTGTGCGCAGGTGGACGTCGAATATTTCCTTGAAGGTATGCGTGACATCGTCGAGCGACGCCCGGACCAAGAGATGATCAATCTGTTGGCCGCGTACTGCGCAATCACGCTGCGCAAAGGCTTTGGAAGACATGAAAAGGCGGATGTGGCGCGTGGTCAGATTTGCGAGGCTGCGGATTGGTTGATCAGGGATCACTTGACGGAACTGCACCCGATGATCTGGGCCCATGCGGCAGATGGGTTTAACAACAGCGTGCGCATCAGTTCGCCAGAACGGTTTGCCGCACGGGGTCATCGTGCTGCATTGCGTGCCATCAGCGATCTGTTCCGTGACGAATTGCGCAGCGGAAAATGCGTGACCTTCACCCCAAATGGCCTGAGCTACAGCACGCATTAAAGGCGGAATTGCCAGTGGCAAAACACGCCGGGACCTTGGTTGAAGACCTCCACAAAGGCTAAGTTCAGGTGCGATGGGCTATTGCCCCTTGCCCCCTCGCGCGTGCGGGAATAATACGCTGGCTTAGACTTCTGCGGATAAGAGGCGCGCCATGCTGGACCTGACCTACGAAATGCCGAAACCCAAAACCATTGCCGGGGCCAAGCACGATTGGGAACTGGTGATCGGGATGGAGGTGCACGCACAGGTTTCATCCAACGCAAAACTGTTCTCGGGCGCGTCGACCCAGTTCGGGGCCGAACCGAATTCGAACGTTGCATTTGTGGACGCGGCAATGCCCGGAATGCTGCCGGTCATCAACGAGTATTGCGTGGAGCAGGCCGTGCGGACAGGGTTGGGTCTGAAGGCCGAAATCAACCTGAAATCCGCCTTTGATCGCAAGAATTATTTTTATCCGGATCTGCCACAAGGTTACCAGATTTCCCAGCTTTATCAACCTATTGTGGGTGAGGGCGAAGTTCTGGTTGAGCTTGGAGACGGCACTGCGCGCAGGGTCCGCATCGAACGCATCCATATGGAACAGGATGCCGGAAAATCGATCCATGACATGGACCCGAACATGTCCTTTGTCGACCTGAACCGAACCGGTGTTTGCCTGATGGAAATCGTCAGTCGGCCTGACATTCGCGGGCCGGAGGAGGCTGCGGCGTATATCGTGAAGTTGCGGCAAATCCTGCGCTATCTGGGGACTTGCGACGGCAATATGCAAAACGGCAACCTGCGTGCGGACGTGAACGTGTCGATCTGTAAGCCGGGCACTTATGAAAAGTACCAGGAAACACAGGATTTCTCGCATCTGGGAACGCGTTGCGAGATCAAGAACATGAACTCGATGCGGTTTATTCAGCAAGCCATCGAGGTTGAAGCGCGTCGTCAGATCGCCATCATCGAAGGTGGTGGCGAGGTTGAACAGGAAACACGTCTGTACGACCCGGACAAGGGCGAAACACGTTCGATGCGGTCCAAGGAAGAAGCGCATGATTATCGCTATTTTCCTGACCCCGACCTGTTGCCGCTAGAGATCGAACAGGCATGGGTAGACGATATTGCGTCCAAGTTGCCGGAACTGCCGGACGACAAAAAATCGCGTTTTATCAATGACTTTGGGCTAACGGGCTACGACGCTTCGGTGTTGACAGCCGAGGTCGAGGCCGCCTCGTACTTTGAAGAGGTTGCCAAGGGTCGGAACGGCAAGGTTGCTGCGAACTGGGTCATCAACGAACTGTTTGGTCGGCTGAAGAAAGAAGACCACGACATCACGGAATCGCCGGTTTCTCCGGTGCAGCTGGGTGGCATTATCGACCTGATTTCGTCCGATGCGATTTCGGGCAAAATTGCCAAGGACCTGTTCGAAATCGTCTATACCGAAGGCGGTGATCCGGCGAAAATCGTCGAAGAACGTGGCATGAAACAGGTGACCGATACCGGCGCCATTGAAACCGCACTGGACGAGATTATTGCGGCCAATCCAGCACAGGTCGAGAAGGCCAAGGTCAACCCGAAACTTGCGGGTTGGTTTGTTGGGCAGGTGATGAAGGCAACCGGCGGCAAGGCGAACCCAAAGGCGGTCAACCAACTGGTCAGCGCCAAGCTGGGCCTGTAAATCTTACAAATCGTACATGTCTGGAAACCTGGTTTGTACGATTTGTACGAAACTGAAATTTAACGTTCTGTTCATTTCAGGGGGTCCGGGCCGTGCTTGACACGTGTACCGATCGCCCTCTTTTTGGCGAAGCAGAAGGGAGAGGTCGCATGGACAACAAGTTCGATCAGGAACTCGAAAACCGGCTGGTTCGGTATGCCGCGATCGATAGTCAGAGTGACGGGAATTCTGCCACGACGCCCAGCACCGAGATTCAGTTCGACATGTTGAACCTGTTGCAGCGCGAACTGGCAGAGATCGGAGCCGAGGATGTTGAACTGACCGAATACGGTGCCGTTCTGGCAACCATTCCCGGCACCGTCGAAGGGCCGACTGTCGGGTTTCTGGCCCATGTTGACACTGCACCCCAGTTCAACGCGACCGGCGTAAAGCCGCGGGTGATAAAAAAGTACAATGGCGGCGACATTACCTTTCCCGATGATCCTGAATTGGTCCTGTCACCGACCGAGCATCCATATCTTGCCGAAAAGGTCGGTCACGATCTGATTACCGCGTCAGGGGCAACCTTGCTGGGTGCCGATGACAAGGCGGGTATTTCGATCATCATGACGATGGCCCGGCATCTGCTGGAAAACAAAGACGGCCCACATGTTCCGATTCGGATCGCCTTTACAGTGGATGAAGAGATCGGACGCGGTGTTACCAAACAACTGCCCAAGGATCTGGGCGCTGATTTTGCCTTTACTCTCGACAGTGCAGATGTGGGCTTTGTCGAATATGAAACCTTCTCGGGCGACTACGCGACGATAAAGATCGAGGGTGTTTCGATTCATCCCGGATGGGCCAAGGACAAGCTGGTCAACGCAACCCATCTGGCAGCCAAGATCGTGCAAACCCTGCCGCAGACAACCTTGACACCTGAAACCACCGAAGGGCGCGAGGGGTTCATTCTGGTTACCGAAATGAACGGCGGGTCGTCCGAGATGGAAATCAAGTTGATCCTGCGTGACTTCGAACGGGATGGTCTGAAAGCCCATGGTGATTTGGTTCGGCAAGTTTGCGACGCCGTTCAGGCCACCGAGCCGCGTGCTAAAATCAGCTGTGAGATTCGTCCGCAGTACCGCAAAATGCGTTACTGGCTGGAAGACGACATGACGCCGGTTGATCTGGTTACCGATGCATGTCGTGAGATGGGAATTGAGGTGGTGTCAGAGCCTCTTCGTGGCGGCACCGACGGCTCGCTTATGACCGAGTATGGCACGCCCACGCCGAACATTTTTACTGGCATGCAGAATGTCCACGGCCCATTAGAGTGGATTTCGGTTCAGGACATGGCCGCTGCGACCGATCTGTGTTTGTCGATTGTATCGCGCGCGGCAAAGGGTTAGCCCGTGGGCAAGAATCCGGCATGAAAACCGGGTTTGCCCGAACTTCTCTTTCCCGGAACGGACAACGTGTTAGATTGTCGGGAACAGGCAACTAGGAACAATTGATGCAGCGCTACGAATACAAGGTCGTCCCCGCCCCGAAAAAGGGCTCCAAGGCCAAAGGTGTGAAAACCCCGGAGGGGCGGTTTGCCAACTCGGTCCAAAATATACTGAACGAGATGGGTCAGGATGGATGGGAGTATCAGCGCGCGGAACTGCTGCCCAGCGAAGAGCGATCCGGCCTGACCGGATCAACCGTCAACTGGCGCAATGTGCTGGTGTTCCGGCGCGCGGTCGAGGCTGAGGTTGAAGTTGGTTTGGTTGCCACAAGGCCGGAAGAGACCGAAATCGAGGCAACGCCCAGCGCGGTTCCCGAACCCGAGGACGAACCGGTGACCGACGAAATCGAAGCACCTGCGCCGATAGCGGAAGAGGCGAAAGACCCGCCGCTGACCCTGAAAAACGCGGAAGTGAGCTCAGAGTCAGAAGCGAAAGATTGAACATCGGTAAGACGGGCGTTCGGTTCAGGTAAGTTTTACCGGTGAGCCATACGCGTTTGCGGCTTGTTCGCTGGGCTGTACGTAAAAGTAGATCAGGACAAGCGTGCCGATAATTGGCACAAGTCCGATCAGTATCCACCAACCGGATTTTCCAGTGTCGTGCAGGCGTCGGACGCCCACGGCGATATTGGGAAGAATGATCCCCAGCGAAACCAGCACCGAGAGGGGTTGACCGGCCTCTGGTTGAAACGCGCTGAAGCCGAGTATCGGCGCGATGAGAGCCCCGTCAATCAGGCTGGTCGCTATCAAAATCAGGAACACCGCAAGAACCCACCACCAGAACTCTGGCCGGGAAGCGCGCCCTGAAAATGTTGCGTATTTTGACAGAACGGAACGTACCGCTGAAATCATCTTGTCCATAATATCCTCCAAAAAATATTGGGGATCATATCAGACTGGTTCAAAGGCGCACATTAATATTTCGAAGGGAGAGTTCAGGTGCCGGGACTGTGGTGCGAAAGACCAATCCCGCAGGTCAAACGCACGAATGTCGTTGCTTAACGTTGCTGCCGAACCTCGGCAATCAACTGATCCCATTGAGCAAAAACGTTTTCTGGCGACAAGCGTTCCCGAGTGCCGCTTGAAGCATTTGACATCGATTTTCGCAACTCAGGATCGCGTATTAGCAGCAAGGTTTTTTCGGCCAGTTCATCGATATCCCCTAACGGGATCAAAAAACCGGTTTTACCGTCTTCGATCAAATCCGATGGTCCAAACTCGCAGTCGAACGCGACAACCGGAATGCCGCTGACAAGTGCTTCGGCAACGACGTTGTGAAACCCTTCGTAGCGTGACGTACCCAGGACAATGTCGGCGTCCAGCGCCCATTGCCCGGCTTCGGTCGTGGTGCCGGGCAACTTGACGACTTCGCCCAGACCAAGGGCATCTCTTTGGGCTTCAAGAGCGCTGCGCTGCCTGCCTTCGCCATAAATTGTCAATGTGGCTGCTGGATTTGCCTGGTGAATCCGGAGCATGGATTCGAGCAGCATATCGAAACCCTTTTGCGTGGCCAGCCGGCCTATTGCCACGAGGTGGCACGCATCACCATTTGCTGCTTGATCCAGGCGATTGAACGGGATGACGGGATTGGGAATGACAACACTACGGCGTCTTAAAGAGGATTGCAGCTGTGACAGACCAGCTGGTGTCAGTGCGACAACTTTGGCCGCCCTTCTTCCCAACAGCCCCTGCATGTGGTTCCAAAGGGGATGCGCTTCTTGAAGAATGGGATTGTTTCGTTCCGAAATGATGACGGGAACGCGTAGGCCGATCGTTGCAAGCAGGGTGATGACATTCACCTTGGTCAGGAATGAGATAGCCACATCCGGCTGAAAATCCTTGACGACCCTGCGGACATGTCTGATGCGGTTCCATTGCCCGTCGGCACCCGTAAGGGCGCTTGTTTCCACGTCGGGGTGCATTTTGAAATATGGGCCGTCCGACGGCATGTCGAACGCGGTTACATGAACCGTCGCCCCTGATTGGGCAAAATGGTCCGAGAGCATCGAGATAACCCGTTCGGCCCCTCCTGCCCCAAATCCGGCCTGTACGATCAGCACTCTCAAACCAAGAACCTACAATCATTATGAAATATCTGTCTGACAAGTAGTATAGAAAGCGCATGCAGGCAACTTTCAGCGGCACCTAGGGATAAGGCACACATTTAGACACGTCGGCGGTTGAG
The DNA here is from genome assembly GCA_051009255.1 of Ruegeria sp. Taxonomy (GTDB): domain Bacteria; phylum Pseudomonadota; class Alphaproteobacteria; order Rhodobacterales; family Rhodobacteraceae; genus Ruegeria. The sequence goes on from JBPCWT010000406.1 coordinate 7,972, forward strand.
TTTGGCGGATTTTGGAATTGGACCGCGCCCTGTGCTAACCTGCACGTAAAAGAGTGTCATGGATCGTCGTTTAACAGCCATTCTGGCAACTGACGTAGTCGCTTACTCGCGCCTTATGGGGGCGGATGAGGAGAGTACGTTATCCACCCTGAACGTCTTTCGCGCTCTTTTTAATGACCACGTAAACCGCCACGGCGGCCGGGTGTTCAGCAGCGTCGGCGATTGCATGATGGCTGAATTCGAGAGTCCCGTGAAATCTGTGCAGTGCGCGGTTGAGTTTCAAACAACAATTCAGAAGGAAAACGCGGCACAGCCCGAAAGCAGGCGGATGCGGTTTCGGATTGGCATTAACCTTGGTGACGTGGTTGCCGAAGGAGAGAACCTGCTTGGGGACGGTGTTAATATCGCGGCACGACTAGAGGCTTTGGCCCCGGCTGGCGGGATATGCATTTCAAAAAACATTGCCGACCAAATCGTCGGAAAAATTGAAGCCGAATTTGCAAATGTCGGCGATCATGAGCTGAAGAACATTGTTGAACCCGTCGAAGTGTGGGCGTGGCCGCCAGAGCAGGCAAAGGGGTTACGTCGGGTGCGCAAACGGCCCTATTGGTTTGCTGCTCTGATCGGAATTGCGGCCGTTTGTGTAGTTGCGATTTACATTGGGCTTGAGGAAAAGAGCCAGCCTGCATTGCCAACCGGCGCGCGGATCGCGTTGATTCCATTTGAAAACGTTGGTGACGATCCCGATGACGCCTTTTTTAGCGAGGGTCTGACCCGAGACGTGAACGCCCAAATTGCGCGTTTTTCAAATCTGTTTGTTCTGGCCCCTCAGGCCGGTGAAGCGTATCGCGACAATCCCGATTGCGAAACAATCCGCAATGAGTTGAGCGCGGATTACATCTTGACCGGAACCGTGCGGCGTTCCGCAAATAAGTTGCGTGTAACAACCACGTTTCTTGACGCGAATACCTGTCTGCAACTGACACCGCCCGGCCCGTTCGACCGTGATCTTAATCTGGAGAACTTGTTGGACATCCAGCATGAGATATCCAGTAAGGTCGCGGCTGAGATTGGATCAAGCGACGCACCTTTGTTTAGTGTCGAGGTCCAACGGGAAATACGGGACAAGGGGCCGGACAGTCTTGATGCCTATGAATGTGTCATGCTGGGTTACTGGTTTTATCAGACTTTTGCCGCGCCAGAGCTTCGCAAGGCGCGGGAATGTCTAGAACGCGCTGTTGTGGATGAACCCGAATATTCTTTGGCGTGGTCCCGGTTGGCGTTTGTCTATCTGGAAACGAAAAAGCGGTTGATCGACACGCCCCCCAACTGGGCCAAGCTGGCCAGTGACGCCGCCGACAACGCGCTGAACGCAGATCGGGACAATCTTGATGCGTATTATGCGCTTGCGGTCCTCAGCAGGATGCAGGGCGAAGATATCGAGGTATTCAGAGAGTTTGCCGATCGCGCAATTGAACTGAATCCAAATGACTCGTGGATACTTGCTGATCTTGGGATTTTTCTGGCCTATGCAGGCGAATTCGAGGAAGGAAAGCAATGGATCGAACGGGCGCGATCACTTAATCCTAGGTTGCACCGTGGATTTAACTATGCCTGGCACCTGCATGCTTATGCGCAGGGAGATTATAAAGAGGCCAGAAACATCATGCTAAACATGGGGCCGGCCAGAAATTATTTGGGAATGGCAACGTTAACGGCCAGTTACGCCATGAATGGCGAACAGGAAGAAGCCGAAGAGTTGTTGGCACGCATCCGAGAAATGTTTCCAGACGACCTTAGGACGCCGAGCGCGCAGTTTGACGCCCGAGGCATGCCAGAGGAGTTTGTCGAACACTTGATGGAAGGCCTGCGCCGCGCGGGCCTGAGCGTACCACCTGATGAGCGCGAGAACTGATTGCGGGGTGGTTTGGACGCGGGCCGGTCAGGTTCCGGGCTGTTTGCGGTGACTAGGCGTCGATATCCAGTGCCAGCGCGTGGATGCGCGGCACGATATCGCCGAGTGCCGCGTGAACCGCGCGGTGACGGGCGACGCGGGATTGGCCGTGGAATGCGGCAGAGCGGATACGGACGTTGAAATGGCTTTCGCCGCCTTCCTGATACCCAGCATGGCCGCGATGGCTTTCGCTGTCATCGACCACTTCCAGCTCGTGCGGATCAAATGCAGCCTGCAGGCAATTGCGAATTTCGTCGATCATTGTCATTTTTTCTGCCCAGCGGCAAAGATTTTACCGCCTCCCCTCTTCTACTTTCGGTCACTTAGATTAAACTGCTGCCTCCGAGTCGAAAAGATGCGTTCACGAGGATGAGCATATGGTGAAATCAGATCCCTTTGGATTCGACATGTCAGTTTCCAACGCGAAAAAGAAAAACCCGCGCGGGCGTCGGGGGATGTCTGGTGCGTCTGAAACCTCGGTTCGGGTCTGTGATCACGAAGGCTGTCAGGAAGCAGGCAAGTTCCGCGCGCCCAAAGCGCCGGATGTGCTGGACGATTTTTTCTGGTTCTGCCAGCAGCACGTGCGCGAGTATAACCAGAAATGGAATTTCTTCGACGGCACCACCGAGGCAGAGATGAACGCGCAGCGATCCAAGGACAAGGTGTGGGAACGCGAAACCAAACCCATGGGCGACCCCGAGGCCCGCGCGTGGGCGCGGCTGGGCATCGAAGATCCGCATCAGGTGCTGGGCGAAAACGCCACCAAGAATCCGGGACGCGCCAATTCGGGCGGTCGTCGTTTACCGCCAACCGAACGGCGCGCCATCGAGATACTGGAGGCGCAGGACAGCTGGTCCAAGGCCGAGGTGCGAA
>JBPCWT010000407.1:0-7647 GCA_051009255.1 Ruegeria sp.
CCATAGGCCAAATGCCCGAAATGGCGGCTGTCACTTGGCAGGTCGTCGTCGCCGTCCCAGTTATAGGTCAGTTCGATCGGGGCATCTTCCTGACCAGGAGGGGCAAGGAACACCAGCGTGAAACGACCATTCTCGCTCTCGTATCTGCGGGTCTCGGTCAGACCCAGCAACGCGTAGAACGCCATGGATTTTTCCAGATCCTTCACGCGGACCATGGTGTGCAGATATGTCAGCCCCATCGCGGCCTTCCTTTCACATTGTTAGACGAGCCGAAGCTTAGCGTGATGTCTTGCGGTGTCGAGGGGCAATGGACACAAATGCGTTCAATACGCCATCGGTCAATTTGCGCCCATCAGACGCACTATATGGCGGTTCCTGTATTGCGATTGCCGATATATAGTGGTGGGCGACTCATTCAAGGAAAGGATAATTTCATGCCGCTTTCGCCCGAGCAACTGGCCGAGATCGAAGCGCAGCGCGCGCAATCGCATTCGACACGCCGCGTCGTTGCGTCGGGAATGGAAGAGCATCTTTATACGGCGCACCAAGTGCTGGATCACGGGTTTGTTCGCGTCATTGATTACATGGGCGATGACGCCGCGATCTGCCAGGCGGCGCGTGTTTCGTATGGCAAGGGCACCAAGTCGGTTCAGAATGACGAAGGTCTGATCCGCTATCTTATGCGCCACTGGCATTCGACGCCGTTCGAGATGTGCGAAATCAAGCTGCATGTAAAGCTGCCGGTTTTCGTCGCGCGGCAGTGGATTCGGCACCGCACGGCAAACGTGAATGAATATTCGGCGCGGTATTCCATTCTGGATCGAGAATTTTATATCCCTGCGCCCGAACATGTCGCCGCGCAGTCCGAGATCAACAACCAGGGCCGCGGTTCGGCGCTGGAGGGCAAAGAGGCGGCGCGCGTTCTGGAAATGCTGAAGGCCGACAGCGCCCGTTGCTATGACAATTACGAGGCGATGATCGATCAGGATGGGCAGCAGGGGCTGGCCCGTGAACTGGCCCGTATGAACCTGCCGGCGAATATCTATACCCAATGGTATTGGAAGGTGGATCTGCATAACCTGTTCCACTTTCTGCGTTTGCGTGCGGACGCCCATGCGCAGTACGAAATTCGTGTCTATGCGGAAATGATGTGCAACATCGTGGCGGACTGGGTTCCGTTTGCCTACCGGGCATTCGAAGATTACCGGCTGGGTGCCGTGAACCTGTCGGCGCAAATGGTGGAATGCCTGCGGCGTATGCTGAAGGGCGAGGATGTTACAAAGGAAAATTCCGGGATGACTGCACGGGAATGGCGCGAATTCGAAGACATCATTCGCGAGGGCTGACGCAGCAGAACGCGCAAAAGATCAGTCCACGCCAAAACATGACCGGCACGGGAATAGCTGTAGCGGAATTTGGGTGGTCAACGGCCGGGAATTGGCCGTTGACCTTTCTTTAAGTTCCCGCGATCAGCGGGATGGTCATTACAACGGCTTTAATTCAGCCGCCATCTGGCGGCCGTCACGCCCGTCCTCCAACTCGTATGAGACTTTTTGATCGTCAGCGAGCCCGGTCAGGCCGGATCGTTCTACGGCCGAGATATGAACAAACACATCTTTGCCCCCTTCATCAGGAGCAATAAAACCATAGCCTTTAGTCGTATTGAACCACTTCACGGTGCCGGTTGGCATTTTTCCGTGTCTCCTTCTACTTACAAGCGGTCCCACAAAATAGTGGGTTAGTGTTAAGCGACCTTGCAAGCCGATGCCGTTTCTCAAAGCAAAACGGTAAAGTTTACTGGTTTCGCCCTTTTCAACATTGCACGGTGAAGTAAAAAATCAAGATTTACCCGTGGCTAACAGGGTATTTGCCTGAAATTATGACACAAAAATGAGTGGAGAAATCATGCGGTTGTTCGGCCTTAAGAATTGCGATGCGTGTCGCAGAACATTGAAATCAGTTCCGGGCCTTCAGCTGGTCGATGTCCGTGAACAGGGCGTACCCCCGGCGATTCTGTCACGAGCTTACGAAGAATTTGGCGCGGCGCTGCTGAACACCCGGTCAACCACATGGCGCGGCCTGAACGAAAGTGAAAGATCACGCCCCGCGCTTGACCAGCTGAAGGATCATCCAGCCTTGATGAAACGTCCCTTGATCGAGAAAGACGGGCAGTTGTTTTTGGGTTGGACTGCCGAAACGCGGGCGGGTCTTGGCGTTGACTGATTTTGTGCTTATCTGCGTTACCGGAATAACGGAGATATCAAATGCGCAACGCAGCCATGGTTCTGGGCGTGATTGCCGGACTGATCGGAATGATCGTGGGCTTCTTTGGCTACGGCTATGTCGAAGCGATCAAGCATTTCGGCGAAATCGAAGGCGTGGCTGAACAGGTCGACAACGCGCAACTTATCCAGATGGCGTCGATCATAGCGCCTCTGCTGGCGATTGTCGGTGGGGCAATGGCCCATGCGCGTGCGTTGTGGAGTGGTGTGCTGCTGTTGATCTCGGCTGCGGGGATGTATTACGCGTTCGGGTTCAATGTGTTCACCATGTTCCCAATCGCCTTTGCCGGTGTTGCCGGCGTGCTTGGGCTGGCCGCGGGAAAACCGGACGAGCCCAAGGCGCATTTCTAAAGATCAAGACAGTCGCAGCACGCGGTCAGCGGACAGTGGTCCGGCCCCGTTTATGACAAGCACCAGCAGCAGGAATGTCCACATCGTGCGCTGATCCATCAGGGTAACCGCGTTGTCGAACAGACCGCCAAGGGACACGCCGTGACCGGCGACATCGACCAGTGTCTGCACCCAGATAAAGCCGATCATCGCAAGCGCCGAAAGGCGGGTCAGCAGGCCGATCACGATCAGCGCAGGCAGTACGAATTCTGCCACTGTTCCAAGGAATATGACGATCCGCTGAAAGATGTTCATCTGGGTCACGTCGTACAGAACCGCCTCGGCCGCTTTGGGAAAGATCTGGCCGAATGCGCCTGCTGACGGCGAGAAGATCGAGCCATCGATTTTCAGCATGGCCGAGTTCCAGTAGTAGACAAGCAGAACTGCCGCAAAGACCAGTCGCGCCAGCGTCGGCGTCAGCATTTCCGACGAGCGATCAAGCCTTCCCAAGACGTTGTTGTGAAAAGAGATCAGGGCAGTCATGTCTACGGCCTTTCGATTGTCACAGAAGTTATTGCACCGCCCTGCAAAAGCAGTGACAGAGTGGTTCCCAAATCAAAATTCGGTTCTTCGGACACGGCTGAATCAAATGCCGCACCAATGGTTTGACCTGACTTCAGCCCGTGTATCCATGCGGCACCGCCGGGTGGAAGAAGATGGGGTACGGGATCAAATTCGGCGCGGGTGATCACAACATCCTGCGCGCCGGGTTCCGGTTTTGGGGCCGCGTCTTCGACGTTGAAGCGCCAGATGGAATGGATCGGCCAGTCAGAGGTAATGACCTGCATGGAAGGCGCAAAGGACAGTCTGGCCTGCATCAGTTCGTCGATAGCAAGCGCCAGTTCCTGCGGGTCGGCGGCGGTGCTGTCAGCCGCGTGATACGAGCGCCGCAAGGCCAGTTCCAACCGCGCGACGTCGGGCAGGTAGCCCAGATGTGACAGCTGCTCCACCCCTGTCAGAAACTTGGGGAATGCCTCGCCATAGAACATTATCAGTGGCGAAGACGGGGGATGCTGGCGCAGGAAAATTCCGGCCAGACCGTCCATATTCTTGGGGCCCAGCAATTTGGATATGACCGGAAATGCCTGATGCATGGCTTCGGTCAGCGAGACTGCCACGTTGTTGCGGTAAACGCTGAACCGAGCGCCAGCCGGACGTTGATCGGCGTCCCACAGTCCCTGTGGAACAGGTTGGGCAGCGTCGAGTAACGCGGCGTGAAACAAGGTTTGGGAAACCGTCATGCCGGTATCCGTTCCAGCGCGGATTGGGCGCGTTTGGCCTCTTGCTGCAGAACCGACCAGTCCGGCACGTCCGTGTCCCATTCGATCAGGACAGGTTTGGGGCCGGTTTTTTCAAGCACGTAGTCAAGCAATGCCCAGACCGGATCGACGACTGCGCGACCGTGACTGTCGATCAGCAGGGGCTGGCCGTGGTCATCTTGGTCTTCGTCATGGCCGCCAAGGTGGATTTCCCCAACCTTGTCCAATGGATAGGCGTCGATATAGCTTTGGGGAGAGAAATTCAGATTAGTGGCGGATACGAACACGTTGTTCACGTCCAGCAACAGGCCGCATCCTGTGCGTGCGCAAATTCCACGCAGGAAATCGGGCTCGGAAATGGTGCTTTCACTAAACGCCAGATAGCTGGAGGGATTTTCCAGCAGCATTTGTCGGCCAACGGCCTCTTGTACCTGGTCGATATGATCGCAGACGCGGGTCAGGGTTGTTTCGGTATAGGGCAGGGGAAGAAGGTCGTTCAGGAAATGGCTGTTATGGGTCGACCACGCCAGATGTTCCGAAAAACTTGCAGGGTTCAGCCACGCGATCAAGTGTTTGAGACGGGCCAGATGATCGGCATCAAGCGGACCTTCACCACCGATGGACAGGCCGACGCCGTGAACGGAGATTGGGAATTGTTCTGACAAGTGGCGCAGTTGCGCCAAAGGTCTGCCACCGTCGCCCATGTAGTTTTCGGCGTGGATTTCCAGCCACGTCACGGGAGCAGGATGTTCAAGAATCTGGTTGAAATGCTGCGGCTTGTAGCCAACACCGGGCGCTGCGGGCAGTCGACCTGAGCGTGATGCATTATCCAACATGGGACCCGTTCCTGATTGGCAATAAAGAGGGCGGGCGAATTGTGATTGCCCGCCCCGCGTTCATCTAATCTGCCTTATGCCGGCAGGTCGCGTTTCATCGCCTCTAGCGAGCCTTGACGCGCGGTTCCGTCTGCTTGGGCCGGAAGTTCGATGGTGTCGCATGTACCAGCGTCGACCAATGTCCAGGCGTTGCCCTGATAATCCACGGTCGAGGTGCCCGCGCAGGTGGTGCCGGGACCGGCAGCACAGTCGTTCTGACCGGCCAGCGAAACACCATAGCACTTTTCCTTGGCCTGTGCGGATGCGGTGGTTGTGGTTCCTGCCACGGCTGCGGCGACGGCGCTGGCGATGACAAGGGATTTTGCAGTGTTCGACATCTTGGTAATCCTTTTGACAACTGGATATGTGCTGTTGTGAGTCAAAGGTAGTAGGTTGCGTTGCGCACTTGAATTCACGAGGCCGTGCCTCACAAGTCCGTCAAGGCGCGTCATGCGTCACTGCGGGTTAATTTATTGATTTAGAGTGATAAATTTAGAAATATTTCAATCCGGCCCCAATCTGGGACCGGATTTCCAGCGTTTTTTTGCGGAATGTTACAGCAGATCAGGCGGCGTCGCGGCCTGTGACAGCTCAATTGTTACAGCGTCAAGTGGCTGAACCTGTGTCTGCTTCTCGCCAAGGCGTCGGACACTGACGGTGCGGTCATCGACTTCGCGGTGACCGACGGCCAGTATAACCGGCACTTTGCCGACCGAGTGTTCGCGGACCTTGTAGTTGATCTTTTCGTTGCGAATATCCGCCTCGGCCCGGACGCCTGCGGCCTTGAGCGTTTCAACGACTTCGAGCACGTAATCATCGGCATCGGATGTGATCGATGCGACCACGACCTGTCGCGGGGCCAGCCAGAACGGCAGTTTGCCTGCATGTTCTTCGATCATGATGCCAACAAAGCGTTCAAAAGACCCAAGGCATGCACGGTGCAGCATATAAGGGCGCTGCTTGCTGCCATCGGCCGCGATATAGGTCGCGCCCAGCCGTTCAGGCAGGTTCGGATCAACTTGGAAGGTGCCGCATTGCCAGACCCTGCCGATGGCGTCAGTCAAGTAGAAGTCCAGCTTTGGCCCATAGAACGCTCCATCTCCGGGTTCCAGCGTAAATTCGCGGCCCGTCGCCTTGATCGCGCTTTCCAGCGCACCTTCGACGTGGTCCCAGCTTTCATCGCTGCCTACCCTTTTTTCAGGGCGGGTGGCGAACTTGATCTCAAACTTTTCAAAACCCAGATCCTTGTAGACATCCGAAAGGTAGTTGATGAACTTGGCGCATTCATCCTCGATCTGATCCTCGGTGCAGAAGATATGCCCATCATCCTGCGTAAAGCCGCGTACGCGCATGATCCCATGCAGCGCACCTGATGGCTCGTAGCGCGAGCATGACCCGAATTCGGCCAGGCGCAGGGGCAGGTCGCGATAAGATTTCAGGCCCTGATTGAACACCTGAACGTGACAGGGGCAGTTCATCGGCTTTAGCGCATTGATCGCCTTTTCCTTGGCGTGTTCCTCTTCGACTTCGACAATGAACATGTGTTCCTGATACTTGTCCCAGTGACCCGAGGCTTCCCACAATTTGCGATCCACAACTTGCGGCGTGTTGATCTCGCGGTAGCCGCCAACGCGCTGTTTGCGGCGCATGTATTCCTGAAGCGTGGTGTAGATGGTCCAGCCATTGGGGTGCCAGAATATCTGACCCGGCGCTTCTTCCTGCATGTGGAACAGGTCCATTTCCTTGCCCAGCTTGCGGTGGTCGCGCTTGGCGGCTTCTTCCAGCATGTGCAGGTGCGACTTGAGCTTCTCCTTGCCGGTGAAGGCAACGCCATAGATGCGTTGCAGCATGGCGCGGCTGCTGTCGCCACGCCAATAGGCGCCAGCGATGCTCATCAGTTTGAATGCGCCGCCGGGCAGTTGGCCGGTGTGTTGCAGATGAGGGCCGCGGCACAGGTCTTGCCAGTGCCCGTGCCAGTACATGCGCAGGGGCTCGTCCCCCGGAATGCCTTGGATCAGTTCAACCTTGTAGGGTTCGTTATTGGCCTTGTAGAATTCAATCGCGCGGTCGCGGTCCCAGACCTCGGTTGTGACCGGATCACGTTTGTTGATGATTTCCTTCATCTTTTTCTCGATGAGGCCAAGATCTTCGGGTGTGAACGGTTCATCGCGGTCGAAATCGTAGTACCAGCCGTTGTCGATGACGGGGCCGATAGTGACCTTGGTCGACGGCCAGATTTCCTGTACGGCGCGGGCCATTACATGCGCAAGGTCATGGCGGATCAGTTCGTTCGCCTGCGTCTCGTCCTTCATCGTGTGAATGGCGATCTGCGCATCATTTTCGATGGGCCATTGCAGATCCCAATGCTGGCCGTTCACCGTGGCCGAGATCGCCTTTTTTGCCAGCGAAGTGGAAATGTCGGCCGCGACCTGCGCGGGTGTTACACCTGCGTCAAATGATTGGGAATTGCCATCGGGAAAAGTAAGGGAGACTGTCTGTGAGTCCAGGGCCATATCGGCTCTCCTCGTCGGTTTGGCGCCCACTGAACGCCCGGTTGCGGGTATCGCCATTTAAGGTTTTGAAAACAGTAATTTTTTAGGACGTTTCGGTGTCACTCGTCACTGTTTTGTGGCTTTTGGCGACGATAAAGCCACGAGGCGTCTCATATAGCGATTGTCAGAGCGGTGCAATCACTGTCCTGCACCGTATGGCCCGCCCTCCTGTAAGTCGCCGAACACCCCCACGCCTTGTGGCATGCCTCCTCGAACGCCACATCGTCCCTGGGAATGCTGTCCTTGAAATTGGGGTATTCCATTCGGTCGCCCAAGTTCATCAGCACCG
>JBPCWT010000408.1:0-2776 GCA_051009255.1 Ruegeria sp.
TTCCAAAACAGGCGGTCGAAGTGATGGGATCGGTCGACATATTGGTAAATAACGCGGGCATTACACGAGACAACCTGTTCATGCGCATGTCTGATGACGAATGGCAGAGCGTAATTGACATCAACATGACCGCCACAATGAAGCTGTGCAAAGGCGTTATTCGCGGAATGATGAAGGCACGCTGGGGCCGGATCGTGAACATTTCGTCGGTCGTTGGTGCAATCGGCAACCCCGGTCAGGCCAACTATGCCGCGTCCAAGGCGGGTATGGTCGGCTTTTCCAAGGCACTGGCACACGAAGTTGCGACCAGAGGTATAACCGTGAATGCAGTTGCACCGGGATTCATCACGACCGCCATGACGGAAAAGCTGACGGATGAGCAAAAGGCCGGGTTGCTGCAGCAGGTTCCGGCGGGGCGGATGGGCGAGGCAAATGAAATTGCAGCCGCCGTTCTGTATCTTGCCAGCCCCGAAGCTGGTTATGTCACCGGAAGCACCTTGCATGTGAATGGCGGTATGGCCATGTTGTAATCGCAACGGTGGGCAGACGCGAAAGCGTTTGCCTCCTGCGTTGTCTGTGCTATAGGCGGCGCATGCATTAAAGGGCCGGTCTTTTGGGTCGGCCTTCTACGTTCCCGGCAACCGGGACCCAAACCGCCCGAACGGGCAAACCAAGCCACCCCGAGCGGGCAAGGGCAGAACCGGGCGGACCGCCCTGAAAAGGAATGAGGAATAGACATGAGCGACGTCGCAGATCGCGTAAAAAAGATCGTTGTTGAACACCTGGGTGTTGAAGAGGACAAAGTGACCGAAAACGCGTCCTTCATCGATGATCTGGGCGCAGACAGCCTGGACACTGTTGAACTGGTTATGGCCTTCGAAGAAGAGTTTGGTATCGAAATTCCGGACGATGCAGCCGAAACCATTCAGACCTTCGGCGACGCCGTCAAGTTCATCACCGAAGCCTCGTAAGAGTTTCGACAAGAATTCGAAAACGGCGTTTCCGGGCAACGGAAGCGCCGTTTTTCCTTGTAGTATTCCAATTGATTCTTGCGCATTCATGCACCTGTTTGCAGTGTAAGGCTGAGGCAGTATCGGTGCAGGCAGGACATGATAAGATCCACCCCGATGATAAATACGGCGCATCTGACGCTTTGCGCGATGCGACCCGAAGATTTTTCAAGGTACGTCGAGATATGGCGAGACCCCGAAGTCGTTCGCTATATCAGCGGCAAACCGCGTTCTCGGGGTGAATCCTGGGACGCGTTCCTGCGAAACGCTGGCCATTGGCACATGGCAGGGTTTGGGCAATGGGCCATTCAATTGCAATCGAGCCGCCAGATGATCGGCCAGGCTGGGTTCTTTTTTAGCGATCGGTGCCTGGGCGAAGACTTCGACTCATTTCCCGAAGCGGGTTGGGTATTGGCACCCGAAGTTCAGGGCCGGGGCCTTGGTTTCGAAGCATCCAAGGCGGCGCATGACTGGTTTGACCGGATCATGCCGGGACCGCTGGTCGCACTGGTAGATTCCGCTAATACAGCGTCGCACAGCCTTGCTGAAAAGCTGGGTTATAAGGTTCTGCGCGAGACAGAGTATCTGGAAACCAAAGTTCATCTGTTTCGCCGCGACGGTCCGCCAGCACGGTTCTGAAACACGTTTCGAATTGATACGCCGCAAATGAAGCGTCTGATGCCGATACTGAGTAAATGAACTGATTCCTCTGACGATATGGTATAGTCGATTTCGTGGCGATTGGGCGGAGGACTAAGCTCATGAGGATTTACCCAACAATGGAGTTGCAGCAAGGGCGCTGCGTGACCCTGAACAAGGGGATGCTGGATTCTGCGATGCTGTGGCATGTCGATCCGGTTGAAACGGCTCGCGGCTGGGCCGCAACCGGTGCTGAATGGATGCAGCTGACCGATTTCGATGCTATCGACGGGCGCGATACCAATGCTGCGTTGGTCGAAGAGATCATTCGGTCCGCAGAGATACCCGTGCAGTTGGGCGGCGGGATGCGCAGCCGCGAGCATGTCGAGCATTGGATTGACAAAGGGGCGGGTCGAATTGTCATTGGCACACTTGCAGCCCGAGACCCCAATCTTGCCAAGGAACTGGCCAAACGCCACCCGGACCAGATCGTTCTGGCCGTAGATGTCTGGCAGGGGCAGGTTATGACCGAAGGGTGGCGCAGCCAAAGCGCGTTTACGCCTGAAGCATTTATAGCGGCCTTCTCGGACACTCCGTTCGCAGCCATTCTTGTGACCGATATCGACAGTGACATGGAAGATGTCGAGGCGCAGTTGGGCTTGATTTCGGCGCTGGCGGAAAAATCCCGAACCCCGGTTATTGCCAGCGGTGTTGTGCGCTCTGTGGATGATATTTCGCGCCTCGCCTACATCCACAATATATCCGGCGCATTGGTTGGTCGCGCGCTTTTCCGCAAGACGGTTGATCTTGGCGAAGCATTGAAAGTCGCACAGGCGGCGCACGAACCTGTCGCGGAATTTCAGTAAAACAAACTGAAATCCAATAAAACCGCCTCTTCCGAAGTGTTTGGAAGGGGCGTGTTTGTTTTAACGGGACATCGATTCATTGGGTTGGTCGGCATGAAATATGACAAGCGTTGGCTGATACTTGCTGGTTCATAATGTGCCGTTGCTCTTGCCCCCGGACCCTTGGCCGGGGTATGAGCGTTTCTCAAATAGGAAGCAGGCAAGAGGCATTTCATGCGCAGAGTCGTTGTAACCGGTCTGGGATTGGTCACTCCTTTGGCC
>JBPCWT010000409.1:0-17191 GCA_051009255.1 Ruegeria sp.
ATACTGAAGAGGTCGCCCTGGGTTGGCGCTTGCCCGGCGAGGGTGAGAAGGAAATCACGCTTGCGGAATTTGCGGCCTCGATCACTGGTTTCAGGGCAAACTCGGGGGTGCGACAAGCCGACTATAAATCCGCAAACACAGATGTCCTGACCTTGATAGCGGCCGAGGTGTCGCCCATTCCAATGGCTGAACAAATTGAAGAGATTGCTGATGCCGCAGGATACGAGGGCGCGTTTCACATCAGCCTCAGCAAGGACGGGCACCCAGCGGTTTCCGGTGGCGGTTGCCTAAGCGTGCGCGACCTCGCGCGGTTCGGGTTGCTACTGGCGCGGGAAGGCCGCGACCTGCACGGTCGACCTTTGGCCAACATCGGTTTCCTGCAAGAAACTCTGATCCGCCGCGCGCCAGCGATGACACCACCCAAGAATTGGCTCAAGTACTCAAACCAGACCATGACCGACGGTCGATTAATCGGTCATGCTGGCTATGGAGGGCAGTTCCTCATGGTGGATATGGTAACCGGTACCAGCTGTGCAATCTTAAGTGTGCTGGAGAATGACTCGGGTTACGATGACACCTATATGGGAGAGCTGGCTACAACGCTTCGAGAAGTCTGCCTTTCTGTCATTTGACGGGTTTGCAGTTGCCGAGCTAAGTGTCAGCGGGGAAGGCACCGATTGGCCGATTTGCAGTCCTTGACCTGGGCCGAATCTTTTAGTGTGATCCGACCCATGGCTTCGATCATCCAGTTTCGATCACCTAAACTGAACTTCCTCTTAGCGTGGTATTTGTGTCTGACGGGATATCTCGCCGAGGTCATGTCAGAGTAACTTGCCTTGAGCAGGGCAGGGAGGTTTCGTAGCGTTTGGGAATGACCAGACCTGCCTCTTTCAAGTATTTCAAAACCAGTCCAGAGATCATCCGCCTGGCGGTGATGCTGTACATCCGGTTTCCTCTATCGCTTCGAAACGTCGAAGACCTGCTACATGAACGAGGCATCGACGTGAGCCATGAAACCGTCCGCTACTGGTGGAACAGGTTCGGTCCGATGTTTGCCTCCGAGATCAAACGAAAGCGAGTCCAGCGGCTGCGCGGGCGGTGTCAGAGGAAACTTGGTTGTGAAGGGGAGGGTGCCGATTTAGCGTCTTTCCATGACAAAACGCTCCCCATTCCGCTACTTCAAAACCAGCCCTGAGATTATCCGTCTGGCGGTGATGATGTACGTTAGGTTTCCACTTTCATTGCGCAATGTGGAAGATCTTCTGCATGAACGTGGCATCGATGTCAGTCACGAAACCGTCCGCTTTTGGTGGAATAGATTCGGCCCTTTGTTCGCGTCCGAAATTCGCAAATGCCGGGTTCAACAGCTTCGGTCCTACTCCAACTGGCGATGGCACTTGGATGAGGTTTTCGTTAAGATCAATGGTGTCCAACATTACCTCTGGCGTGCGGTTGATCACGAAGGCGAAGTGCTTGAAAGTTACGTCACCAGGCGCCGAGATCGCACAGCTGCCCTTAAATTCTTGAAGAAAGCGATGAAACGGTATGGCCAACCGGAGGTCATCGTCACCGACAAATTACGTTCTTACGGTGCCGCGATGAAGGTTATCGGGAATGTGGCCAGGCAAGAGACCGGGCGTTGGAAGAACAACCGAGCAGAGAATTCACACTTACCTTTTCGAAGGCGAGAACGTGCCATGCACCGCTTTCGCCGAATGCGAAGTTTGCAGAAATTTGTTTCTGTCCACGCTTCCATTTTCAATCACTTCAATCAGGACCGCAGCCTCTCAAAACGAAAACATTTCAAGCTGAACCGCACCGCCGCTCTCGCTGAGTGGCGCGGTCTTTGCAAGGCATAAAGGGCAGCCGTACTGGCCTAGTAGAGACTGGTTCGAATTCGTCTGACACCACCCCTCGCTGGGTGCGCGGCCAACAATCTGACGAACACCGCGCACTGAAGGCAGGGTTTGAATCCGGTCGAGTTGTTCGTCCAAATCATCAGCAGTCAAATCGCAGTAAGCCACTTGAACTAACGGCCAATCCGGGAACTGGTCAGCTATGGATTGGACCCATTGAGCTTCGGCCCATGGATCAGCCGCGCCGACCTGGATATGGACCGATGCCGTGAAGCCTAGCGCTTCAGCATCTGCACGAAACTCCGGTAGCAAATAATTTCGCTGGATCGAAGACGGGTCTCCAAAAAAACGAACGGCGCCTTTTTCAATCAGCCAAGGGTAGTTTACCGCAGATAGGTCCCAAAGGTGGTGATGCGCATCTATCCTCATGGTTCATCGATCCCTGTGGTGCGAGCCAGAATATCGACACCTTGCCCCTTCCAGAAGTGGAGTAAGTCGATGAAAATCCAGTTTTCTGCCAGTTTGTCGCCAGCGCGACGGTAGATATCGATCACCCTGAATTCACCGGGTTTTCCAGTGGCCGGCATGCCCATGAAACCTCCGGAGGGCGTAGCCGTGAAATTGGGCCAGCCAAAGAAGCCGCCATAGTGTCCCTCGGCCAGGCGGCAGACATGTTCGGTCTTTGATCGGCCCGTGAATGCGGCGCGAAACGGTCCAGAGTGTTGCTTGGCATAGCGTTCTATCGTGTAGGTCGCGCCAATTCCCTCGGGGCCCCACCATATCATGTCCTGGTGCCAGGATCGGGCTAATTCATCCTCAAGCGACAATCCGCTTTGCCATTGGCCGAGATCCAAGATCATCGCGTTGACTAACGCCAACGTTTTTTCGCCTTCGTCAGCGGGCTGATCATTCAGAAGAAGGCCGTCGTGGAGCAGCGGTCCAGGTTGAACTAAATGTGCAGCAGTTTGCAGAGGAAATGGGTTCTGTCCGGCCTGCACCATCAAGTGTGGAATGTCGAAGTACATCGCTGTTTCGACAATCCTTTCAGCGGTGACTTTATAGAATGCGCAATATCGCAGGAATACTAACTTACCGGTTGGGCGGATACCCAGCCACGGCCGGTCAAACAGCCCCATCAGATGCCCCATGGACACAACCCAAACATCAACCTCGTCCCGCAGCGAATTTTGCCCCGCAAACAGGATATCTACGCGGTTCCGCATACTGGTAAGGCTGCTTCTTAACGGCTGCCAGAACTGCTGGGCGACCCGTTCGGCGCCATTGATTTCATTGAATGGATGAAAGCCGCGCCACTTCAATTCTGGAGCGCAGAACTGGCTCATAACCTTCGGAATTTCTTGCTCTACCGCGGAATCCAAAGCGGTGTGAAACGCAGAGATTAGTTTTTTTTCTGTCTGAAAGGTCATGGTATTTACCATTTTAGTCAGTGTTTTACGAGAAGTTCGAGGCCGAATTGAGTCGGATATTTGGTGCAGTTTTGCATACGTATGCAAAAAAGTCTTGCCTGATTTGATATATGCGAATTAAAGTTTTGCAAACGTATGCAAAATGATTCCTTGCAGGGGGCAACATGGCGGAAATTCAATTGCGGAACGTCGGCAAGCGATGGGGCTCATTCGTTGGGGTGCATAATTTCGACCTGACGATTGCCGATCGCGAATTTCTGGTGCTGCTCGGCCCCTCGGGCTGCGGAAAGACTACAACCATGCGCATGATCGCCGGTCTTGAGGACGTGACCGAAGGCGAAATTCTGGTCGATGGTAATGTGATCAACGATCTGGAGCCCAAAGACCGAGACGTGGCGATGGTGTTCCAAAGCTATGCGCTGTACCCCAATATGAACGTGTACGAAAACATCCGCTTTCCTTTGAAAGTGCGTGGTATTGACCCTTCGACCCATGACGAAAAAGTGCGCCGCGCCAGTGCGATGGTCGAGCTGGACGAATTCCTGCATCGCAAGCCCGCTGAGTTGTCTGGCGGTCAGCGGCAACGCGTAGCACTCGCCCGGGCCATCGTTCGCGAGCCGAACGTGTTTCTGATGGACGAGCCGTTGTCAAATCTGGACGCCAAACTGCGTGTTTCCACCCGAGCGCAAATCAAAAACCTAAGCCATGAGTTGGCGGTAACCACTATCTATGTGACTCACGACCAGATTGAGGCCATGACTTTGGCTGACCGTGTCGTGGTTATGAAGCATGGCGTTGTTCAGCAGGTCGGAAGCCCAACCGAAATCTATGACCGGCCCGCGAATTCTTTCGTTGCTAGCTTCATCGGTTCACCTGCGATGAATTTGATGGATGGCGAAGTCGCGGGGGGAATATTCCGCGCTGAAAACGTCGAAATTGCAGTGGACGCGTCGGATAGTCCTATGACGTTGGGTTTCCGGGCTGAGGATGCCAGCCTTGCCGAAGGAAAAGGCCAGATCACCGCACCGATCTACACGCTGGAATTGCTGGGCGACGCCACCATGATCTCGGTCCGGGTCGGTGGTGCACTTGTCTCTGTCAAAGCAGACAAGACTTTTCGCGCCGAGATTGGCGAGCTGGTTTCGCTCTCGGTGCCAACAGAAATCTGTCACCTCTTCGAAGCTGGAAGCGGTGCGCGGATCGGGGATTGACCCCAGATAACGGCCCGCACGGGCATAACACAGGTCCGGACGTCGACGACGGACCCATCCTGACAGGGAGAAACGCATGAAACTCAAGACAATCCTCATGGCAGGTGCCATGTCCATCGCCGCCACCGGTGCATGGGCTGATTGCGCCTTTGAAAATGATGTGCCACTGAAATCGCTGTCCGCCGGGTTTGAAGCCTGGAAAGCAGTGACGGATGCAATGGCGGAATGTGGAAATTTCAGCGCTTCGCTAGATCAAGAATTCCGTGAAAAGCAGCCAGAGGCCTTTGCGGCAGATCCCGCACTTTATCAGATCGGCGGTGTTTCGAACGCAACTCTGGTGCCGTTGCTAAACGCTGGCACGATCCGTCCGCTGGACGATCTGGTTGAGAAGTACGGCCAGGACTTACTGCCAAATCAATTGATCAAGGTGGACGGTAAGACCATGGCCATTGCGATGATGGTGAATGCTCAGCATTTGATGTACCGCGATGATGTTTTGGCCGAACTGGGCATCGAAGAACCGAAAACCTATGACGATGTTCTGGCCGCAGCTGCCAAGATCAAAGAAGCCGGCGTTATGGATTATCCAATCGGCGGAACATTCAAGACAGGTTGGAATATCGGTCAGGAATTCGTCAACATGTACCTTGGCGAGGGCGGCTCGTTCTTTGGTGACGGGAACATGCCCGCGATCAATAACGAGCAGGGTGTGGCAGCGCTGGAAACCCTGAAAGCCATGACTGAGTATATGGACCCGGAGTATCTGGTTTCCGACTCGACATATGTTCAGCAGCAGTTCCAGCAGGGCAAGATCGCCATGGCCAACCTTTGGGCCAGCCGTGCTGCGGCCATGAACGACGAGGCTGAAAGCCAGGTGGTCGGCAAGGTTACGATGGCTGCCGCTCCGATGGGTTCCGTCGTTCCGGCGACCACCATTTGGTGGGACGGAATCGTTCTGGCCTCAAACATGTCTGATGAAGAGGCCGATGCCGCCTTCCGCGTCGCGCTGGAGGGCATGGATACGGACATGGTCAGCGCCAATAACGATGTCGCAGTCTGGCTAAGCTCGGCCTATTCTGCGGGCGCTTTGGCCGCCGGCGCAGCGGCGTCCGCCGAAGGGGGTGCCAAGGCTTATCCGGCATCCGGCCCTATGGGCATCATGCACACTTCGTTGGGTAACGGCTTGGCGGACTACCTGACCGGCGCCAAGGATGCACAGACGACGCTGGCTGATATCGAGGCAGACTACATAACTGCCGCGAAAGAAGCCGGATTGATCAGCAACTGATCTTCTTTTGGGAGGGCTTCGGCCCTCCCATTTCCTTCCTTCGAGAACCATTAGAAAGGCAGTGCCATGAATTTTCGGACATTTGCCACATTTGTCGGTCCCTCTGTCTTTATGATGCTTCTCTTCATTGCTTTCCCTCTGGTCAGCGTGTTCAAGCAAAGTTTTTATGTAACGCAGCCAATCTATGAAACAGTGGAAAAGGAAACCTGCACTCCGGGTTTCCTGACACAGACCTGCGTGACCGAGAAGGTATCGCAACCGAAACTGGACGAGCATGGCGAGATCATTACGCAAACCCAATATGTAGGGTTGCAAAGCTATCGCAACGTGTTGGAACCTGAACGAGCATGGCGCGCCATAAGCAGCGGCAGCTGGCAAGTACTGTCTACGATCAACTTCTGGAAAGCGCTTCGGTTCACCCTGACCTTCACGCTTATCACCCTGCCATTGGTAGTAGGTTGTGGGCTTGGGATTGCAATTCTGATCAACAACGCGGCCAAATCAATCCGCGGGCCGGTGATATTTGTCTCTTTGCTGCCCTTCATCATTACACCGGTTATCGGTGTATTGTCGATCAACTGGCTTTTTCGAGGCGACGGCATCCTGACCGCAATGATGGAATGGTGGTTGAACCGTGACATAGCCCTGTTCGCGCAGGCCTGGACGATTGAAGTCTTGATGATGCTCTACCGCGTCTGGCACGTTGCGCCTTTCGCTGCCATTGTCTTCTATGCCGGTCTGCAAACGGTCAACCAAGACAGTCTGGAAAGCGCCGTGATCGACGGTGCAACCCGCTGGCAACGCCTGAAATACATCGTCATCCCGCACCTGATGCCGCTGATCGTCTTTGTGTCGATGATACACCTGATGGACAGCTACCGTGTGTTTGAAGAGATCGTCGGTTTCTCGAGCCAGGGTTACGTCATCTCGCTGCAGTGGCTGACCTTCGACTACCTGACGCCGGATCAGGCAGGCAACCGATCCATCAGCCGAGCTTCGGCCAACTCGATGCTAACCATGATTGGTGTCGTCATCCTGCTTATCCTGCCGCTGCGTCGCACATGGCGCGATCATAAAGGAGGTCACTGACATGTCCTCGCGCGCGCTTCGCCAGCCCTTCAGCCTGCGGCTGACCTCGAACATCTTCCTCGCGCTCTGGTGCGTGATCGCGGCCTTTCCGATCTTTTGGATCGTAGTGATGAGCTTCAAATCACCTGTCGATGCCTTTGACGGCAATGCTTTGAACGTGATCTTCGGTCCGGCCACGCTGGGCGTCGGCAAGGGTCTGTCGTTGCTGGATATTATTCTGGGTATCGTGGTTATCTGGGCCGCAATTGTGATCGCCACCAAAAAGCTTCCCTCGATGACAAAGTCTTATTCGAAACCCGGGCAGGAATGGTTTGGCTGGCTGATCGGCGTGCTCGCCCTGCTCGTAGGCTTTCTATTGGTGTTCTTCGTTATCCTGCCTGCAATCCTGAATATTCTGAACCCAATGTTTGGGCCTTTGGGCCGGGATGTATTGGGGCTGACGACCGAACACTATAAGACCGTTTGGATCGACCGAGGCTTTTCGAACAACTTTAAGAACTCGTTGATCGTGACGACGGGCGTTGTCACCGTGTCCCTGACGGTTGGAACCTTGGCGGGTTATGGACTGGCGCGGTCAGGGTCAACACTGGCCTTCTGGATACTCATCGTTGCGCTGGTTTTTCGTGCGTTGCCGCATTCCGTTCTAGTAGCAGGTTACTTGCCCGTTTTCATCAACTCCGCCGAATGGCTGGCTCCGATCTTGGGGGACAATGCGCCGACACTTTACGGCAAACCCTTCGCTGTGATCGCCGTTTTGGTTGCCATCAACCAGCCCTTTACGATCTGGATGCTGCGCTCGTTCTTCCAGAACATTCCGGCAGAGCTGGATGAGGCCGCCCGCGTTGATGGTTGCAGCCACTTCCAAGCCTTCCGCCGAGTTATCATGCCAGTGATGTGGCCGGGCGTGATCACCACGGGCCTCTTTAGCTTCCTGTTGGCCTATAATGACTTTCTTGTCACCGCGCTGCTGTTGGATGCGCAGAACCAGACCATGGTTCCTGCCATTGTCGGAATGTTCAACCGCGAGACAACAACTACGGACCAGGTCGTCGCCGTCGCGGCTGCCGTTTCGATTACCGCGCCTCTGATCTTCCTTGTTCTGATTTTCCAGCGCCAGATCGTAAGTGGTCTGACAGCTGGGGCTGTCAAAGGCTGATGAGCAACCATGCCCGCCATAATGCCATGTCGCGTCACCCGGCGCTGAACAGGTTGCCGAGGGACTTTCTGAGTATTGGGTGTGCGAACCTCAAACTCTCCTTCCGACAACCTGAAAGGACATGGACATGAAAGGTTCCCGTCCCGAACAAGCGGTTCTGACCCGCGACACGGACATGAGCAAAACTGAAGACACGCGCCGCGTGATCGAAACCATGGTGGATGGTTTGAACGACCATCGCATCAACGACATCGGCGAGTTCTTCTCTGAAGGCTTCCGCTGGATGGGCAATCACGGCTGCGGCACCAAGATCGGCCTGAAGGAGTTTCAGGAAAACTGGCAGCGTCCGTTTCAGGCGGCGTTTTCAGACAAGACCTGCATTGATGAAGCGCGCCTTTACATGGGCGAATGGGCAGCCGCATTTGGCCGTCAGGAAGCCACCCATTCTGGTGAGTTCCTGGGCATCGCCCCTACCGGCAAGCGTGTCGAAATCCGCTACATGGACTTCTGGAAAGTAGTCGGCGGAAAGATTGTCGACAACTGGGTGAATGTCGATTTTGCCCACGTCGCAGCGCAGCTGGGCGCGGACCTTTTCAATGGTGAAGGCTGGGAAGCATTTGACCGGGGTGAAAAGTTTCCGCCCCGACCCGTAAATTGAGGAATGGAAACATGGCAATCGAGTATCTTAAACGCGGCAAATCCGATGCGGATCGGGCTGAAGATGATGCCAAGACCCGCGCCGTGGTCGAGGCGACCCTGAAAGACATCGAAACACGTGGTGACGCTGCGGTACGTGAGCTGAGTGAGAAGTTCGATAAATATTCGCCCACCTCGTTTCGCCTGTCTAAGCAGGAAATCAACGACCTGATTGGTCAACTAACCGACCGGGAATTGGCAGATATCAAATTCGCGCAGGAACAGGTGCGCAACTTTGCGCAGGCGCAGCGAGATTCGATGCTGGATATCGAAGTTGAAACCCTGCCAGGGGTTATCCTTGGGCATAAGAACATTCCTGTGCAATCAGTCGGATGCTACGTCCCAGGCGGCAAGTTCCCGATGGTGGCCTCGGCCCATATGTCCGTGGCCACAGCATCGGTCGCCGGTGTACCTCGCATCATCGCTTGTACGCCTCCATTTCAGGGCAAACCAAACCCGGCAGTTATTGCGGCTATGCATTTGGGTGGTGCGCATGAGATCTACGTTTTGGGCGGCATACAGGCCATTGGTGCGATGGCTTTGGGCACTGAGACAATTGATCCGGTTCACATGCTGGTTGGCCCAGGTAACGCCTTCGTTGCCGAAGCCAAGCGTCAGCTGTTCGGGCGCGTGGGTATTGATCTCTTCGCAGGCCCGACCGAAACGATGGTTATCGCCGACGAAACCGCTGCGGATGCGGAACTTTGTGCGACCGACCTTCTGGGCCAGGCCGAGCACGGCTACAACAGCCCCTGTGTGTTGCTGACCAACTCACGCATATTGGCCGAGAGCACCATGACCGAGGTCGACCGTCTGCTTGGCATCCTGCCAACCTCGGACACTGCGAAAGTGTCGTGGGAAGAGTATGGCGAGGTGATCGTTTGCGACACTTACGAAGAAATCTTGAAGATGGCCGATGATATCGCTTCGGAACACGTGCAGGTGATGACCGATCGTGATGATTGGTTCCTTGACAACATGACCTGCTATGGCGCGCTGTTCCTTGGTCCGCGGACCAATGTTTCCAATGGGGATAAGGTAATCGGAACGAACCATACCCTGCCAACGAAGAAGGCAGGCCGATATACCGGCGGGTTGTGGGTTGGGAAGTATCTAAAGACCCACAGCTATCAGAAGGTGCTGACCGATGAGGCGGCGACGTTGATCGGCGAATACGGCTCGCGCCTGTGTATGTTGGAAGGTTTCGTAGGCCACGCCGAACAGTGCAATGTCCGCGTGCGCCGCTATGGTGGAATCAACGTGCCCTACGGCGAGCCGGCACCTTACCGGGATGCTGCTGAATGAGTGACAAGCACACGCGATACAAAGCCCTGATCGCTCCACTCAGGACCGCAATGTACGACTTTTCCGAGACCGGTGTCCGCAAGGCGCTGGCCGAGGTAACCGCGCCGAACACCGTATTTCACATGTGCCATCCCATTGGCGACAGCACCGGTAGTGAAACCTTCTATGATGGCACTTACAAAGACCTGCTGGACGCCTGGCCCGATCTGGAACGCCGCGACTACATCGTTATGGCCGGACCAGATGAACATGGTGGTGATTGGGTTGGATGCGGTGGCTATTACACAGGCACCTTTACCGGGCCATGGCTGGATATCCCGCCGACCGGCCATCAGGTCACCATGCGGTTCCATGAGTTTTATCGCTTCGAAAACGACAAGATCGTCGAGATGCAGGCACTTTGGGATATTCCCGAGGTGATGATACAGGCGGGTGCCTGGCCCATGGCGCCCAGCCTGGGCCGAGAATGGCATGTGCCGGGGCCGGCAACACAGGACGGCCTTGTTCCCGGCCCCCATGATGAGGCCAAGGGCAAGGCGACCTGCCAGCACATCATTGACATGCTGGACCACCTCAAAAAGCACCCTTCGGAAGGTGGTCCCGAGGTGATGGAGATGGAGCGGTTCTGGCATCCCCGTATGAACTGGTACGGGCCTTCGGGCATCGGCACCGGGCGGGGATTTGCGGGTTTCCGCAACTGGCATCAGATTCCGTTTCTGAACGGAATGCCGGATCGTGGGAAATACGTTGAGGACATCACCTACCACTTCTTCGGCGATGGCGAATATGCGGCCGTGACCGGTTGGCCTAACATGATCCAGACCGTCACAGATGACGGGTGGATGGGGGTCGCGCCTGCGGGAAAGAAGATCACAATGCGCAGCCTCGATTTCTGGCGGCTGGAAAACGGGCGCATCCGCGAAAACTGGGTGTTGGTCGATTTGCTGGATGCTTATAGGCAGCTTGGCGTTGACGTTTTTGCCCGTCTGCGGGAGTTCAACAAGGCCCGCAATTTGGGCCGCGTCGAAATACCGGATGGAATGAACTGATGACCGACTTGCCTCGCACTCCTTCGTTTTCCCTGAAAGGAAAATCCGCCCTTGTCACCGGAGGCTCTTCTGGCATCGGGCAAGGTTGTTCGGTGGCTTTGGCCGAGGCAGGCGCGCATGTTGTCTGTGCAGCCAGAGGCGCAGACCGGTTAAACGAAACCGTAGGCGCTCTACAGGCGCAGGGTTGGTCAGCAGAGGCCACAATCTTGGATCAGGGTGACCTTTCTGCCCTGAGGCAACTTTTTGAGGGACGCGTCTTTGATGTGGTTGTAAATTCTGCCGGAACCGCTCGGCACAGCGCGGCCATTGAAACCACGCCCGAGGATTTTGACGCCGTCACTGACGTCAATCTACGATCAGCCTATTTCCTGTCGACCTTTGCTGCCAAGGCCCTTATGGCGGCAGGGAAGCCGGGTTCGATCATTCATATCTCAAGCCAAATGGGACATGTGGGTGGCGTCGACCGAGCGCTTTACTGTGCCACCAAGCACGGACTTGAAGGCATGGTCAAATCGATGGCCATCGAATGGGGCAAACAGGGCATTCGTATCAACACAGTCTGCCCAACCTTCATCCGTACGCCTCTGACTCAATCCACATTCGACAATGCTGATCGCGCCGCGTGGATCTTGGACAAAATCAAATTGGGTCGCGTGGGTGAGGTCGAGGACATCATGGGCGCGGTGCGCTATCTCGCTTCGGACGCCTCTGCGCTGGTCACCGGCACCTCGATGTTGATTGATGGTGGTTGGACGGCAGATTGATGGCTGAGAAAGTAACATCACTCCAGGTCGCTCAGCTTGCCGGTGTCAGCCAGTCTGCGGTTAGCCGCGTATTCACTCCCGGTGCCTCGGTCAGCAAGAAGACCGAAGAGAAGGTACGAAAGGCAGCTGCTGATCTGGGTTACCGCCCCAATGTTTTGGCGCGTGCGATGGTATCGGGCAAAAGCCGAATTATCGGTTTGGTGGTGGCTTATCTGGACAACTATTTCTATCCCGAAGCGCTCGAGAAGTTGTCGAATGAGTTGCAGGAACAAGGCTATCACGTCCTGATCTTCATGGCTTCCAGAACCGCCGGTAACATTGACGACGTTATGGAGGAAATTCTCGACTATCAGGTCGATGGCGTCATTCTGGCCTCGGTCGCGATGTCGTCGGATATCGCAACGCGGTGCCAACAGGCAGGCGTCCCGGTGGTGCTGTTCAATCGTAGCCAGGACATCGATGGGATTACATCGGTTACGTCAGATAATTATGCGGGCGGTCGCAAAGTGGCCGAGTTCTTTATCGCTGCCGGTCACAGCCGCATCGCCTATATCGCCGGATGGCAGGGCGCCTCAACCCAGCGAGACCGTGAAGCCGGGTTCCGTGCGGCGCTCAGCGACGCGGGTCAGAAGCTGTACGCTCACGAGATCGGAGAATTTCACACCGAGAACGCGCGCTTGGCGGCACGCTGCATGTTCGATGTAGAGCCGCAGAATCGGCCTGACGCGGTGTTCGTTGCCAATGACCACATGGCGCTTGCCGTTATGGACGTCATCCGGTTCGAGTTGGGAATGCGCGTACCCGAAGACGTTTCCGTTGTTGGATACGATGACGTTCCGCAAGCTGGATGGCTTGCCTATAACCTCACCACCATTCGTCAGCGCGCCAACCTAATGGTTGCAGAGACTGTTGACGCTCTGTTGGATCATATTGAAAACCCGACAGCTGCCGCGGCACGCAAGGTCGCGATTGATGGGCCGCTGATCGTGCGCACATCGGCACGGTTGCCTAAAGGCTGGACCCCGCAAAGGATGAATACATGAAAGGCTTTGACCCCAAGTTTTCGGATTTCCCCGACTACATCATCGGTATCACCAAAGAGATTTGGGAAGATCGAGGTATCGCAACTCTGCATGAGTATTACAGCGATGATATCATCGTTCGCTCACCCGGTGCGGTGGTGCTGGGCAACCAGAATGTGATAGGCGCGACCATGGCGACGCTGGCTGAGTTTCCAGACCGGCAGTTACTGGGTGAGGATGTGATCTGGTCCGGTACGCCGGAGGACGGGATGCTGAGCTCTCATCGCATCCTATCTACGGCCACACATTTAGCCGAGGGCGTTTATGGCAGGCCTACGGGCACAAAACTGTGCTATCGGATATTGGCCGACTGTCATGCGATCGACAATCAGATCAACGATGAATGGCTGATCCGCGATCAGGGTGCCATCGTACGACAGATGGGCTGGGATCCCAAGGAATACGCAGCAGACTTGATCGCCCGCGAAGGTGGCGCTGAAAACTGCGTTAAACCTTTGACTCCCGAAAACGATCAGCCCGGTCCCTACAAGGGGCGTGGTAACGACAATGCGTGGGGGCAGCGTTATGCTGATATCCTAACTCGGATCATGAATGCCGATATGGGCGCAATCGAGGCCGAATATGACCGTGCTGTTCAATCAGAATATGTGGGCGGCGTGACTGGACATGGTCGGGAGGCCGTCGATCGTTTCTGGATGGGTCTGCGGGCAAGCTTCCCGAACGCTGAATTCAAGATTGAACACCAGATTGGTCGCGACGATCCGGATATGCCCTCGCGCGCGGCAATTCGCTGGAGCCTTTGGGGCAAGCACGACGGCTGGGGCGTGTTCGGGGCGCCGACGGGTGCACAGGTTTATGTCCTCGGGATCAGTCACGCCGAATTTGGCGCGCTGATTTCTGGACAACCGCAGTTGCGCCGCGAATACACCCTGTTTGATGAGACTTCGGTCTGGAAACAGATCCTGTTGCAGAGCGTGGAAGTCTAAGTGGCCCGCCCGGTCGCATATCGCGTCCTTGTAGATGGTCTGCGTGAGACCGGAGCCAGCCGGCGTTTTCATGTGTTCCGTCAAAGCCTGCGGGCTCGGCGGCTGAACCTGCGCCCGCCTGGAGAGTGAGGGCCTGTGCTGCCGACGCGCACGAGCTTTCTTTCCTGAAATTGTAATATCGGAACATACGCCATGACCAAGTCAGCCATCCCTTCCCGCATAGTCCGCTACGGCGAGCTCAAACCCTGTAAAACCGCCTTCATCGACGCCCACACACCGGGCAGTGATCAAAAAGAGAACTTCACTATCATTGGTGGTGGCGTCTCGGAATCTCCGGATCAGCACGTTCATATCGCCGACAAGATTGGGTTCAATATAGGCGCCGCCGGTCAATCGCCGAAGTGCCGTAACTCACTGCACAGTCACACGACAGCCGAGGTCTTCTTTGTTGCTAAAGGTCGTTGGAGATTTTTCTGGGGCCGATATGGTACCGCCGGTGAGTTCATCGCTGAGGAAGGTGACATCTTCAACATTCCCACTGGAATATTTCGCGGCTTTGAGAACGTTGGCCAGGACTATGGAATGATCATGTCGATCCTGGGAGGTGACGACGCGGGTGGCGGCGTTACATGGGCGCCTCAGGTCATCGAAGATGCGTTGGCACATGGTCTGATGCTCGGCGAAAATGGCGTTCTGTATGACTCCAAGAAAGGGCAGCAACTGCCCCATAATGTCGGCCCAATGCCCTTGCTGACCGAAGAGCAGTTGAAAGGCTATCCCGAAGTTCCGGTCGAGGATGTGGTCGGCAAATATGTTGCGCGGTATGGGGACCTGATGGCGTTATCGGGTAATAAGCCCGCACAGGTAATTGGTGAGAACGGAAAGATTAAGGACAAGCCCGGGTTTGAAGTTGACTTCTTGGGCCGGGGGTCTTGTCAGACCGAGTTCAGGATAACTGACAAACCGGTGGTCCTGATGCCCGCGAGTGGCCATTGGCGTATCACAGTCGACGATTACGAAACCACATTGTCCGTTGGTGACACCGCTTTGGTATTGCCGGGTGAATCTTATAGCGTTCAACCCTCGATGACAGGGTGGGCGGGCCTGTACCGGATCACCGCAACCGATGACCCGGCAGGAGCGACCTGGACAGGATGAACGCTGATCCCAACGACACCCACGCCGTTTATGAGCGACAAGCCACGGAGTATGACAAACGCCGTTCAAAGGCCCTGTTCGAGGCGCGCTGGCTGGCGCGCTTCACGGCGGGCCTCAAGCCTGGCGACCACGTGTTGGACCTGGGCTGTGGCACCGGTGATCCGATTGCGCGTTGGTTCATGGCCGAAGGGTTCAAGGTGACTGGCGTTGACTTTTCCGAGGCCATGCTGGCCATCGCCCGCGACCGGTGGCCTGACAGGGACTGGCGGTGCGTCGATATGCGCGAATTCGAGTTGGATCGGAAATTTGATGGTATCATCGCGTGGAACAGCTTTTTTCATCTGACGGAAGATGAGCAGAAGGCCTGTATCACCCGCATGGCACACCATCTGCATACCGGTGGAATGCTCATGCTGACCGTGGGTTCGCGCGCCAGTGAGGTAAGCGGTACGGTCGGAGCCGAGCACGTCTATCATGCCTCGCTGTCCCCGGCCAGTTATGCCGTTTGCCTTGAAGAGAACGGACTGCAATTGACCGGGTTTTTGGCCGAAGACCCTGAAACCCAAAGCCATACTGTGCTGATGGCGCGAAAGCTGTAAGGAGATCCTTATGACCATAAAAACCACACATGTTGGGTCTCTGCCCCGAACACAGGACGTCGTGGATTTTATATTCGCCCGTGAAAACGGTGAACCTTACGATTCAGGTGCCTTTGATGCCTGCATGGCCGACGCCGTGGCCGAGACGGTGCGCGAACAAGTCGAAGCGGGTATCGACATTGTTAGCGACGGAGAGACGTCCAAGATCTCATACGCAACATACGTCAAGGATCGCTACACCGGTTTTTCCGGTGACAGCCCCCGCAATGCACCTGCGGACCTGAAGAAGTTTCCGGGTTTCCTGCAACGTCTGGCCAATGACGGAGGTACACCACAATATGCGCGCCCCATGTGTACCGCTGAGGTGCGATCGAAGGGGCAGGGGGAATTGGAAAAGGATATTGCGAATCTCAAGACCGCTATGGCGCAGCATGGGGTCGAGCGCGGTTTCATGAACGCTGCGTCTCCAGGAGTGATCTCGCTGTTTCTGCAGAACGATTTCTACCCGACACGCGAGGCTTATCTGGCAGCGTTGGCCGACGCCATGAAAGAGGAATACGAGACCATTGTGGCCGCTGGGTTGGACCTGCAACTGGATTGCCCGGATCTGGCCTTGTCGCGTCATATGCTGTTCACCGACCTCTCTGACGAAGAATTCGTCAAAATCGCCGACATGCACGTCGAGGCCCTGAATCACGCGCTTCGGAACGTCCCACAGGACCGCGTGCGGGTGCATATCTGCTGGGGTAACTACGAAGGCCCACATTGCTGCGATATCGCAATGGACAAGGTCTTTAGCACTCTTATGGCGACCAAGTCGCGTTATGTCTTGTTCGAAACCTCGAACCCACGCCATGCCCATGAATGGACCGTCTTCCGAGACCGCAAGGCCGAGATCCCGGACGATAAGGTTTTGATCCCCGGCGTGGTCGATACCACCACAAATTTCGTCGAACATCCCAAACTTGTGGCGCAGCGGATCGAGCGTTTCACGGGAATCGTCGGCACGGACCGCGTGATAGCGGGCAGTGATTGCGGCTTTGGTACCTTTGCAGGCTTTGGTGCGGTCGATCCTCAGATCGCCTACGCCAAGTTGTCCGCGCTGTCCGAAGGGGCAAAGCTGGCCTCGGAATGACACCTCTGATCTTCTTGCCAGGTATGATGTGTGATGCCCGCCTATTCGGCCCGCAGATCAACGCTCTGTCGGGCAACAGGCCCGTGATGACTTTCCCATTGTCTAGGCACGACCACGTGCAGGCCATGGCGGATGACATCCTGAAAAATGCACCGCCCGATTTCGCACTGGCAGGGTTGTCGATGGGGGGTATTGTGGCAATGGAAGTGTTGCGCCGGGCCCCTGAACGTGTCACGCACTTGGCTTTGCTCGACACAAATCCGCTGGCCGAAAGGCCAGAGGTAAAAGCGCGTCGGGCGCCGCAAATGGCGGCCGTTCGCGACGGCAAGCTGAGGTCGGTGATGCGTGACGAAATGAAGCCCCACTACCTGGCCGACGGACCCTACCGGGGGGCTATCCTGGATCTTTGCATGGCAATGGCCACTGATT
>JBPCWT010000410.1:0-13016 GCA_051009255.1 Ruegeria sp.
AAATCTGGTCAGAACTGGGCTATGCCGCTGTCAATCTTGGAACTACCGGCGTCGAAGGGGCATGGACGGCACCACTGGCCCATACCACGCCAGAGCCAATTACCCTGCACCGATGCCTGTCGCAGGCTGCGGAGAATGGCGTAACCCACGCCGCAATGGAGGCGTCCTCGCACGGGCTGGAACAACGCCGCCTTGACGGGGTACACCTGATGGCCGCCGGTTTTTCCAACTTTACGCAGGACCATCTCGATTATCACGCAACCTTTGAGGCGTATTTTGACGCCAAGGCCGGCCTGTTCGACCGGGTGCTGCCGCAGGACGGCACCGCAGTGGTAAATCTCAGCGACCCAAAGGGCGGACAAATTCGCCGGATTGCCGAGGATCGCGGCCAACACGTTCTGACCGTAGGGCTAGGGGACGCCGATCTTTGCCTTATGAGTCAGCGTTTTGACGCAACAGGGCAAGATTTGCGCTTTGCCTGGCAGGGCAAGATTTTTCAGACCCGCCTGAACCTGATTGGTGGGTTTCAGGCCGAAAATGTGCTGCTTGCCTGCGGTTTGGTCATCGCCAGCGGCGACAATCCACAGCAAGTCTTTGATACATTACCGCATCTGGACACCGTGCGCGGACGGATGCAACTGGCCGCGACGCGCAACAACGGTTCGGCAGTGTTCGTCGATTACGCACATACCCCCGATGCGGTCGCAACCGCGCTCAAGGCCATGCGCCCGCATGTCATGGGCCGCCTTATCGCCATCGTCGGCGCAGGCGGGGATCGTGACGCGACCAAGCGCCCACTGATGGGCAAAGCCGCCGCAACCCATGCCGACGTTGTGTTTGTCACCGATGACAATCCCCGCAGCGAAGACCCCGCCACCATCCGCGCCGCTGTCATGGCTGGCGCACCGGACGCGACCGAGGTCGGCGACAGGGCCGAGGCGATATTGCGCGGTATCGACGCCCTGCAACCGGGAGACGCTCTGCTGATCGCGGGAAAGGGTCACGAGACTGGCCAGATCGTGGGCGATCAGGTCTTGCCCTTTGATGATGTGGAACAGGCCAGCATCGCCGTTGCCGCGCTGGACGGGAGGGTCGCATGACGCTCTGGACCGCAACCGAGGCAGCTGCGGCCACCAATGGGCGCGCGACGACAGACTGGCAGGCGACTGGCGTTTCAATCGACACCCGAACGCTTCAGCCGGGCGACTTGTTTGTCGCGCTTACCGCCGCGCGGGACGGGCATGACTTTGTTGCACAGGCGCTGGCAGGCGGCGCAGGGGCCGCATTGGTTTCGCGTATTCCCGATGATGTCGCCGATGACGCGCCGTTACTGATCGTTGATGACGTGCAAGCGGGGCTTGAAGCGCTGGGGCAGGCAGCGCGCGCGCGCTGTGCCGCGCGTGTCGTTGGCGTGACCGGCAGCGTCGGCAAAACCTCGACCAAGGAAATGCTGGCAACGATCCTTGAAACCCAAGGCCGAACCCATGCCAGCGTCGCAAGCTATAACAATCACTGGGGTGTGCCGCTGACGTTGGCACGGATGCCCCGCGACACCGAATTTGCCGTGATCGAAATCGGCATGAACCACCCCGGCGAGATCGGGCCACTGGCCTGTCAGGCCCGCCCTCATGTGGCGCTGGTCACGACCGTCGCGGCGGTCCACCTCGAAGCGTTCGACTCGGTTGCAGGTATCGCCCACGAAAAGGCCGCGATTTTCGATGGGCTGACAGATGGCGGAACGGCCATCGTGAACGCCGATATCGACCAAGCCGGGATCCTGCGCCAATGCGCGGCCGGGCAAGGCGCGAAAATCGTCGAATTCGGACAGAGTGCAAAAGACTATGTTCTGACCAGCGTCACTCAATCCCCCCGTTCAGTTCATGCAATGGCATCAGTAGACGGCAACGCGATTTCTTTTGACGTTCAATCCGCAGGAACTCATTTCGCCATGAACGCGCTTGGCGCACTGGCGGCTTGCGTTGAAATGGGCGTCGATCTGGATCAGGCGATCACAGGCCTGCGCCGTTGGGCCCCGGTTCAAGGGCGCGGAGTGCGAGAAACCATCGCCTTTGCAGACGGTGGTCAGATCGAATTGCTGGATGATAGCTATAACGCCAACCCCACCTCGATGGAGGCCGCAATGGACGTGCTGGCCGCATCACAGGGCGCGCGGCGCATCGCGTTTCTGGGCGATATGAAAGAGCTGGGCGCACAGGAACATGCGATGCATGCCGCGATGGCAAATGTCGAATCAATGGACCGGATCGATCAGGTGCATTGCATCGGCCCATTGATGCAGGCGATGCATCAGGCGCTGCCACCCGCAAAACGGGGGCTGTGGTTTGCAACCAGCACCGAGATGGCGGAACAGCTGCCGCAGCTTATTCAGGACAAAGATACCGTTCTGGCGAAAGGTTCGCTTAGCATGGCATTGGCCCGTGTTGTTGACGGTTTACGGAAAATGGGGCAAGTGGGCGCGCTTGACCCATGACCGCCGCGTGAGAAAGGTTTGTAGATGCTCTATTGGTTGACCGGCCTGTCGGACGGAGGGGACTTTTTTAACCTCTTCCGTTACATCACGTTCCGCGCAGGCGGTGCCTTTATGACGGCCCTTATCTTTGGCTTCCTGTTCGGTAAGCCGCTGATCAACGTTCTGCGCAAACGACAGGGCAAGGGTCAGCCAATCCGCGATGACGGGCCAGAGGCACATTTTTCCAAGGCGGGCACGCCAACAATGGGCGGGCTGCTGATCGTCGGCGCACTGGTGACATCGACACTGATCTGGGCGCGGTGGGATAACCCTTA
This sequence comes from Ruegeria sp., assembly GCA_051009255.1. Taxonomy (GTDB): domain Bacteria; phylum Pseudomonadota; class Alphaproteobacteria; order Rhodobacterales; family Rhodobacteraceae; genus Ruegeria. Next base: position 2,806 of record JBPCWT010000410.1, read on the forward strand.
TGTCTGGATGGTTCTGTTCGTCACCCTGGCTTACGCCGCCATAGGCTTTGCCGATGACCACGCCAAGGTATCCAAGCAAAACACCAAGGGTGTTCCGGGCAAGCTGCGGCTGGCACTGGGCGTTATCATTGCGGTCCTAGCGGCTTTCTGGGCCACGCTGCATCACCCGGCTGACCTGCAAAACCAACTGGCCTTGCCGATTTTCAAGGATACGCTGATTAATCTCGGCCTGTTCTACATTCCCTTCGCCATCGTCGTGATCGTCGGTGCCGCCAACGCGGTGAACCTGACCGATGGTCTGGACGGGCTGGCCATCATGCCTGCAATGATCGCCGCCTCGACCCTTGGTGTGATTGCCTATGCGGTTGGGCGCGTCGACTTTACCGAATACCTGGACGTGCACTATGTGCCGGGAACGGGCGAGATATTCATCTTTACCTCGGCTCTGTTCGGTGCGGGGCTGGGCTTTCTTTGGTACAACGCCCCGCCTGCCGCCGTGTTCATGGGCGATACCGGATCACTTGCCCTGGGTGGAGCACTGGGTGCAATCGCGGTCGCCACCAAACACGAACTGGTGCTGGCCATCGTCGGAGGTCTGTTCGTGGTCGAGGCGTTGAGCGTTATCATTCAGGTGCTTTACTTCAAGCGCACCGGGCGGCGCGTATTCCTGATGGCCCCCATCCATCACCACTATGAAAAAAAGGGCTGGGCCGAACCCACAATCGTCATCCGTTTCTGGATCATCTCGCTGATCCTCGCCATGATCGGACTGGCAACGCTCAAGGTTCGCTAGGGCGGCTCCCGCCAGGTTCACAGCGCTGACGCTCATTTGCCACCTATTTGGCCCGGCCTGTGCTGCCGTCACGGCCATTTGCCACCCTTGCCTTTGGGAAATCCTTCGGTGCAGTGTGGCGTCTGATATCACAGTCCGAAAAGGGGCGACGGAATGATCCCGGTCAAAGGGTTTTCAGGGCAGAAAGTTGCGGTTCTGGGGCTGGGCCGGTCTGGCATGGCCGCGGCCCGGGCGCTGCGCGCGGGCAATGCGACGCCCATCTGCTGGGACGACAACCCAACAGCACGCGACGCGGCAGAGGCCGAAGGTTTTTCCTGCACGGACCTGCGCCGCCAGGGCGCGTTTGACGACATCGCCTCGTTGATCGTGTCGCCCGGAATTCCGCATCTCTACCCCGATCCCAACCCGGTTGTTGCCGCCGCGCAGGCAGCAGGCGTTCCGGTAGACAATGATGTTGGCCTGTTTTTTCGGTCCTTTGCAGGGCCGGAATGGAACCGTTTCGATATCCCGCCACGTATAATCGCGGTGACCGGATCGAACGGAAAATCAACAACCGCCGCCCTGATCGATCACATCCTCACAGCCGCAGGCCGAGACTCGCAACTGGCAGGGAATATAGGGCGGGGCGTGCTGGATATTGAACCCGGCATCGACGGCTCTGTCGTGGTGCTGGAACTGTCCAGCTATCAAACCGAACTGGCCCGCGCGTTGACACCCGACGTGGCCGTCTTTACCAACCTGTCACCGGATCATCTGGACCGGCATGGCGGCAAGGGCGGTTACTTTGCCGCCAAGCGCCGCCTGTTTGCCGAGGGTGGACCCGATCGCGCCGTAATCGGCGTCGACGAACCCGAAGGCGCCTTTCTGGCCGGACAGCTAAGCGAAGGGCCGGCAGATGACCGGATCATCCGCGTCTCGGTCGCGCATAAACTGACCGGCCCGGGCTGGCAGGTCTACGCGCGCAAGGGGTTTTTGTCCGAGTATCGCAAGGGCCGCCAGACCTCGTCCATTGACTTGCGCGACATCAAGGGCTTGCCGGGCACGCATAACCATCAAAACGCCTGTTCGGCCTATGCGGCCTGTCGTGCGCTTGGGCTGGCCCCCAAGGCGATCGAGGCCGCACTTCACTCATATCCCGGCCTTCCTCACCGCAGCCAGATCATCGCCGAGGCGGGCGGCGTGACCTACGTCAACGACTCCAAAGCCACCAATGTCGACAGCGCAGCCAAGGCGCTGAGCGCCTTCAAGAACATCCGCTGGATTTGTGGCGGACTGGAAAAAGAGGGTGGCTTGTCAGCCCTGAACGGTGCCAGCGCCCAGGTTCTCAAGGCTTATGTCATCGGACGCGAAGCAGCCGGATTTGCAATGCAGCTGAATACCCAGACAGAGGTTTGCACAACCATGGCCACAGCCGTCGAACGCGCAATGGCAGAGGCAAAATCTGGCGATACCGTCCTGCTCGCCCCCGCCGCGGCCAGCTTTGACCAGTATGATAACTTCGAACAGCGTGGTAATGATTTCGTGGCCGAAGTCCAAAAACAGCTGGCGGGCTAGGCGGTTGCAAATGACCGCCGGTTCCATGCTGGCCGGAAACCATCGACTTGACGAACCCACGCAATTGGGTTTGCCTTCCAAAGATTCAAAAAGAGGTCATTGATATGCCTAGTCCCAAGTTTTTCCTTATCCTTCCCGCGATTGCCCTGGCGAGTGCCTGCGCAAATAGCGGTGCGAACTACCAGCCTGTGATCGACGGTCCGGTTGGGCCGAATTACAGCTCCGACCTTGCGCAATGTCAGAATCTGGCCGCGTCTCAGGCCTCGGTCGATGGCAGCACCGCAGGCAGCGCGGCAATCGGCGCGGCTGGCGCGGCAGCAACCAGCGCGATTATCAACGACAGCAGCGACGATCTGGGTCGCGCAGCTGCAGCCGGTGCATTAGTCGGCGCCAGCGCGGATGCAATCAAGAAAAACCAGAACAAAGAAGTCATCGTGCGCAATTGTATGCGCGGACGCGGCTACAACGTCGTCGGCTAAATCCGGCCCGCGATGGCGGTTCCAGCGGCGTGGCCTGATGACCACGCCCACTGGAAATTGTAACCGCCAAGCCAGCCAGTGACATCGACAGCCTCGCCAATGATGTAAAGGCCCGGAACGTCCTTGGCCTCCATGGTTTTTGACGACAAGCCGTCTGTGTCTATTCCACCCAGTGTCACCTCTGCGGTGCGATACCCTTCGGTGCCCGACGGAACCAACTGCCACGCTGACAACGCATCGGTCAGCGCGGTCAGTTTCGCATCCGATTGATCGCCAAGGTTTCCGTCCAGCGACAGGTCAGATTTCAGGAAATCGACCAACCGGGTCGGCAAATGCCGCGCCAGCTCGGTGGTCAGCGCCTTGCGCCCCGCCTGCTGCCGCTGCCCGCGCAACAGCTCGAACAAAGGCATATCCGGGATCAGGTTGACGGAGGTATCCTCTCCCTCATACCAATATGACGACAATTGCAACACCGCTGGGCCGCTTAGGCCGCGATGGGTAAACAACATGGCCTCGTCAAAGCTTATGCGCGGGTTCGACAGGCGCACGGGCAGGGACACGCCGGTAATCTCTTTGAAACGTCCATCTGAAAACGTAAAAGGCACAAGCCCCGCGCGCGTTTCGGTGACCTGCAGCCCAAACTGCCGCGCAATATCATAGGCCAGACCCGTCGCGCCCATCTTGGGGATCGACTTACCGCCCGTGGCAAGCACAAGGTTGCGGCACGTCAGGCTTTGTCGCTGCCCCTCGCGGTCCAGTTCCAGCGCATAACCGTCTTCGGTTTTTCGCAGGTCCACCATTGACGAAGATAACCACAATTCGACCCCCGCACGCTCCATCTCGGCCAGCAACAGGGATACGATCTGCTTGGAAGAACTGTCACAAAACAGCTGCCCCAGCGTCTTTTCGTGCCACGCAATGCCGTGGCGATTGACCAGATCAATGAAATCCCACTGCGTATATCGCGCCAGCGCGGATTTGCAGAAATGCGGATTACCCGAAAGAAAATTCTCGGCCCCGGCGAAAGTGTTGGTGAAGTTGCATCGCCCCCCACCCGAGATGCGGATTTTCTCGCCGGGCGCTTTCGCATGATCGACCACCAAAACGCGCCCGCCACAATGCGCCGCGCACATCATTCCGGCTGCTCCGGCCCCAAGGATGATCGTGTCAAACTTCATTCCTCGCCCTTGGCGCGGATTGGTGCCGATGGCAAGAGGAAGACACTGGCCTGAACGCAGTTTTACCTGTAGACTCTCAATCAAATCCCGAAAAAGGGACGTTAACGAGGCAGATAGTGGCGGTATCTCATGACTGAGATGGTGTATGGCGCGGTCCAGGACCGGCGCGGTGAACCGATCCTTCCGAAATGGTGGCGGACGATCGACAAATGGACGATGTCCTGCGTTCTGATACTGTTCGTGATCGGGCTGCTCTTGGGGCTTGCCTCTTCGCCACCGCTGGCAGGCAGAAATGGGTTTGATCCGTTTCATTATGTCGAACGGCAGGCGCTGTTTGGCAGTTTGGCCCTGATCGCCATGCTTTTGACCTCGATGATGTCACCGACACTGGTCAGGCGGTTGGCGGTACTGGGCTTTCTTGCGTCATTCGTGGCGCTGGCATTCCTGCCGGTTTTCGGAACTGATTTTGGCAAGGGCGCGGTGCGCTGGTACTCTCTGGGCTTTGCCTCTCTGCAACCGTCAGAATTTCTCAAACCCGGGTTTGTGGTCGTGGCCGCGTGGCTGTTCGCTGCCGCCCAGCAAATCAACGGCCCACCGGGGCGGCTGTGGTCCTTTGCGTTGTGCATGGCCATCGTCGGGATGCTTGTGATGCAGCCCGATTTTGGTCAGGCCTGCCTGATCCTGTTTGGCTGGGGCGTGATGTATTTCGTTGCCGGTGCGCCGATGCTGCTGCTTGTCGGGATGGCAGGCGCGGTGGTTCTGGGTGGTATGTTTGCCTATTCGAATTCGGAACACTTTGCGCGCCGCATCGATGGTTTTCTCAATCAAGAGGTCGACCCGACCACCCAACTTGGCTATGCCACCAACGCGATCCGCGAAGGCGGCCTGTTCGGTGTCGGTGTCGGCGAAGGTCAGGTGAAATGGTCGCTGCCAGACGCGCACACCGATTTCATTATCGCCGTCGCGGCCGAGGAATATGGCCTGATACTGGTGTTGATAATTATCGCGCTTTATTCGCTGATCGTTGTGCGGTCACTGATGCGCCTGATGCGTGAACGCGACATGTTCATCCGGCTGGCGGGTACCGGTCTGGCCTGCATGTTCGGTGTTCAGGCGATGATCAACATGGGCGTCGCGGTGCGCCTGCTGCCTGCCAAGGGCATGACGCTGCCCTTTGTCAGCTACGGCGGCTCATCCCTGATCGCAGGTGGCATCGCGGTTGGCATGTTACTGGCCTTTACCCGAACCCGCCCACAGGGCGAACTTGGTGATATTCTACGCGGAAGGGGATGATGGGGAATCCTTACCTGTTAATTGCAGCTGGCGGAACCGGGGGCCACATGTTCCCGGCGCAAGCGCTGACCGAAGCAATGTTGAACAAAGGCTGGCGCGTCCGCCTGTCCACCGATGCACGCGGCGCGCGATACACGGGCGGCTTTCCGCATTCCACCGAAATTACCGAGGCATCTTCGGCCACCTTTGCCCGTGGCGGATTGGCTGCCAAGGCAATGGCAGGTCCAAGGATCGCAGCAGGCGTCACCAGTATGGCCATGCAGATGATGCGCGATAAACCGGACGTGGTCGTTGGGTTTGGCGGATACCCGTCGATCCCGGCGCTGGGCGCGGCGACAATGCTGGGCGTGCCGCGCATGATCCATGAACAAAACGGTGTACTTGGCCGCGTGAATCAGGTGTTTGCCACCCGCGTTGCCCATGTCGCCTGTGGTGTCTGGCCGACTGATCTGCCCAAGGGCGCAAACGGCATCCACACCGGTAACCCGGTTCGTGCCGCGGTTCTGGAACGCGCCGCGGCTGGTTATATTCCACCCGGCGACTACCCGATGTCGGTTCTTGTGATGGGCGGCTCGCAGGGCGCGCGCATTCTCAGCGACGTAGTCCCCGGTGCCATTGCCGCCTTGCCGCAGGAATTGCGCGACCGTGTCCGCGTCGCCCATCAGGCCCGCGACGAAGACGGCGAACGGGTATCCGCCTTTTATGCCGAACACGGCATTCTGGCCGACGTGAAACCCTTCTTTCAGGACGTGCCGCGCCGCATGTCCGAGGCGCAACTGGTCATCAGCCGATCCGGTGCATCCAGTGTCGCGGATATTTCGGTAATCGGGCGGCCCTCGATCCTGATCCCCTATGCCGCAGCGGCCGGGGATCATCAAACCGCCAACGCACGCGGTCTGGTCCAGGCGGGCGGCGCGATCATGATACCGGAAAACGCGCTTGACGTTTCTTCGATGACGCAGCAAATCACCGCAGTTCTGACCAACCCCGAAGCCGCACAGAAAATGGCCCACGCCGCCCTGTCCACAGGCGCCCCCGACGCAACCGAACGTCTGGTCGCGCTGGTCGAACAACTGGCGCAGAAGGAGACCGCATGAATCCAGCAACCAAACTGCCGCAGGACGTAGGACAAATTCACTTTGTCGGGATCGGCGGGATCGGGATGTCGGGCATTGCCGAAGTTCTTTTGAACCTTGGCTACCGGGTTCAGGGGTCAGACCTCAAGGCGTCCAAAATCACGGATCGCCTTGCCAGTCTGGGGGCTGAAATCTTTGTCGGCCAAAAAGCCGAAAACCTCGAAGGCGCTGCCGTGGTCGTTGTCTCGACCGCGATCAAACCGGGCAATCCCGAATTGGACGAGGCCCGCACCCAGGGGCTGCCGGTTGTTCGCCGCGCCGACATGTTGGCAGAACTGATGCGCCTGAAATCCAACATCGCCATTGCCGGAACCCACGGCAAAACCACCACCACCACGATGATGGCCGAACTGATGGTTGCAGGGGATTTTGACCCGACCGTCATCAATGGGGGTGTCATCCACGCCTATGGCTCGAACGCACGGATGGGGCAGGGCGAATGGATGGTGGTCGAGGCCGACGAAAGCGATGGCTCGTTCAACCGCCTGCCGGCGACCATTGCGATTGTCACCAATATCGATCCCGAACATATGGAACACTGGGGCGACTTTGACACGTTGCGCGCCGGTTTTGACGAGTTTGTGTCAAACATCCCCTTCTATGGGCTTGCCGTTTGCTGCACGGATCATACCGAGGTTCAGGCGCTAGTGGGCCGCATCACTGACCGCCGTGTGCGCACCTATGGGTTTAACTCGCAGGCCGACGTTCGGGCCGTGAATCTGAGCTACAAGGGCGGCGTCGCGCATTTCGACATTCATCTTCAATACGAAGACAAGATGATCGAAGGCTGCACCCTGCCAATGCCCGGCGACCACAATGTTTCAAACGCGTTGTCGGCAGTTGCCGTGGCCCGTCATCTGGGCATGAAGGCCGCTGAAATCCGTGACGCGCTGGCAAATTTTGGCGGTGTGAACCGTCGCTTTACCAAGGTGGGCGAAGTGGACGGCGTCACCATCATCGACGATTACGGCCATCACCCCGTAGAAATCGCTGCTGTTCTCAGGGCTGCGCGTCAGGCAACCGAAGGCCGCGTTATCGCGGTTCATCAGCCGCACCGATACTCGCGCCTGTCCAGCCTGTTTGACGATTTTTGCACCTGTTTCAACGATGCCGACGTTGTGGCAATTGCCGAAGTGTACGCCGCTGGCGAAGACCCCATCGAAGGCGCCAGCCGTGACGATCTGGTTGCCAGCCTGATCCGCCACGGCCACCGCCATGCACGCGCGATCCTGGACGAGGGCGACCTGGAGCGTCTGGTTCGTGAACAGGCCCGTCCAGGCGATATGGTTGTATGCCTTGGCGCTGGTACCATCAGCGCATGGGCGAACGGATTACCCGAGCGTCTTGGCTGACTGAAAAAAGGCTTGGCCGCGCACCGATCCGTTCATTACGCTGACCAAAGGGCCGAATGATCGGCCAAAACGTTGACGAACGAGGGGAAAATGGCCGCGCCGCTCAAACGACGGATCGGATTGGGCCTGCTTACGGCCTATGGCGTGGGCGTCATGGTTGGCGCCGGCATCTATGTGCTTGTGGGCGCGGTCGCGTCGGACGCGGGCATATGGGCACCAGTTGCGTTTCTACTGGCCGGAGTGATCGCCGCCCCCACGGCTCTCAGCTATGCCGAGTTTTCCACCCGATTGCCCGAGGCCGCAGGCGAGGCCGCGTATGTCGGCGCAGGCCTGAACAGTCAGGCTCTGGCCGTCCTCGTCGGTTTGGCCGTTGTTGCCGCCGGAACCGTATCAGCTGGGGCCGTTCTCCGGGGCGGGGTCGGGTATCTGACCAGCGTCGTCGATATCAACTCCATGGTTGCAATTCTGTTGATCGGGCTGGCCCTGACCGCAGTCGCGGCCTTTGGTGTCTTGGAAAGCCTCGCCCTTGCTGCGGTGTTCACCGCTGTCGAACTTGCCGGTCTCGGACTGGTCTCGTGGGCGGGGCTGACGGCAGAACCTTCTGCCGACTGGACATTGGCCGCGCCGCCGCATTGGGCCGGTATCGGGCTTGGCGGCGTGTTAGCCTTTTTTGCCTTCATCGGTTTCGAAGACATTGTGAACATGGCCGAAGAAGTTGACCGCCCGGAACGCACCTTGCCACGCGCGATCCTGATCTCTCTTGCGATTACATCCGTCATCTATGCACTGGTCAGTTGGGCCGCGGCGCGGTCCGTACCCCTTGCTGAACTGTCCGTATCACAAAGTCCGCTGGCACTGGTCTGGCAAACGGCACGCGGCGGTTCCGGTGATTTTCTTTCCACTATCGCCGTGTTTGCGGCGCTCAACGGTGTGCTTGCCCAGATCGTCATGGCCAGCCGCGTCCTGTTCGGGCTGGGAAAACGAACTTCTGCCCTGGCGGTGTTCCATCAGGCCCACCCACGCCTTGGAACGCCGATCATGGCCACACTGCTGATTGGCGGGGCAGTAATCCTTGCCGCTTTGTACGTTCCGTTCGCAACACTAGCAGAAACAACCTCTGCCATCCTTTTGGGCGTTTTTGCTCTGGTCAACCTTGCGTTGATCCTGCAGAAAAGAAAGAAGCCTGAGGCGATTTTCACAGTACCTCTTGCCGTTCCGGTACTTGGGCTTGTTCTGTCCCTGACTGCGCTTGCAGTCGCAATTGGAGGAATGATGTGAGCGTCTCTCTTGTTCTTGCGGTCTTTTGGGTTCTGGCCTCGACAGTCGTGGCGATGTTGCCGATGCAGCGGCAATTCGGACCGGGCCGCATCCTGTTTCTGGGCGCGCCGCTACTGATCATCTGGCTGGGCATCGATTTTGGCTGGATCGTCTCGGTGCTCGCGGCGGCGGCATTCATTTCGATGTATCGCAATCCCATTCGCTATTTCTGGCGTAAATGGACCGGACAGGAACCGCAGGAGCCGGTCCAATGAGCATCTCGATCGTTCTTGCCTGCCTTTGGGGGCTCACGGCAAACGTTCTGGCGATGATCCCCAGCAACGACAATCACTGGACCCGCGCCTATATCCTGATCGCAATCGGCATTCCCATTCTGGGTTACGTCACATATGAAAACGGCCCTCTGATCGGGTTGATCTTTCTGGCCGCAGGCATGTCCGTGTTGCGGTGGCCGGTGATCTACCTGACCCGTTGGACAAAGTCGAAAATGCAGGGCATGAAGGCGGCCAACAAATAAAACGGCCAAATTTCAGGAGACCCGCCATGGTCGATATCGCCACATTCGCCTATATGCCGCTCGCCGCACTGATACTGGGAACCGCGTCCGGTTTTGTTGCCGGACGCTGGATCGGAATGCGTGGGCTTTTGTGCCTGATCGGGCTGGCATCAGGTGTTGCACTTGTTCTGATCGTGATGCTGGCCAATGTGGGAACCGGCGAAGAAGAACAGGCCTTTGGACCGTTCATCTGGCTGACCGGTGGGGTTCTCCCCTTCCTCTTTGCCGTGATCATGGGCGGCGTCATTGGCCGCAGCTTTGCCGCCAGGGCTGACGCATGACCGCAATGCCTGCGACGCGGGGCCGCCTGTCTCGGTCGCGGTCACTGTCTGAATTGACATGGTTGCGCGTCGGTGGCCCGGCGGATTATCTTTTCCAACCTGCCGACATCCCGGACCTGCAGTCCTTTTTGCAAAGCCTGCCCACCGATCTGCCGGTTTTTCCCATGGGAGTTGGCTCCAATCTCATCGTGCGCGATGGCGGAATGCGGGCAGTCGTTATCCGGCTGGGTCGCGGCTTCAACACCATTTCGGTCGCTGGAAATCTTGTTACCGCAGGCGCGGCGGCGCTGGATGCGCACGTGGCGCGCAAG
>JBPCWT010000411.1:0-4839 GCA_051009255.1 Ruegeria sp.
GCCCAAGCGCGAGCCGAATTGGCTGGACAGATGGGAAGAATTCGGCGTTTATGACCGCCTGCGTGAAAAAGAAGGCCGACAGCCGTTTACCCTGCATGACGGACCGCCCTATGCCAACGGGCACCTGCACATCGGTCACGCATTGAACAAGACGATCAAGGACATGATCGTGCGCAGCCATCAGATGATGGGCTACGACTCGCGTTATGTGCCCGGCTGGGACTGCCACGGCCTGCCGATCGAATGGAAGATCGAGGAACAGTACCGCAAGAAGGGCAAGAACAAGGACGAAGTTCCCGTCGTGGATTTCCGTCAGGAATGCCGCAAGTTTGCCGAAGGCTGGATCGACGTACAACGTGACGAGTTCAAACGTCTGGGCATCACCGGCAATTGGGTCGATCCGTACATCACCATGGACTATCACGCCGAGGCAGTGATCGCGGACGAGTTCATGAAATTCCTGATGAACGGCACGCTGTATCAGGGTTCGAAACCCGTGATGTGGTCGCCGATCGAAAAAACCGCGCTGGCCGAGGCCGAGGTCGAGTACCACGACAAGGAAAGCTTTACGATCTGGGTCAAGTTCAAGGTTGTGAACACCGGTGATGCGACGCTGGACAGTGCCAACGTGGTTATCTGGACAACAACGCCATGGACCATGCCATCGAACAAGGCTGTGGTTTACGGCAAGGACATCTCTTATGGCCTGTACGAAGTCATCGGTCGCCCCGAAGAATGCTGGGCCAGGATCGGCGAGCGTTTCATCCTTGCAGATGACCGGGCCGGGGATGTTTTTGCGCGCGCCCGTCTGGACGACTCGATGTATCGGCGCCTTTGCGACATCTCGCAGGATGATCTATCGAAAATCCAACTGATGCATCCGCTGGCTGGTGCCGATGGATCGAACGGCGAGTGGGACGATATCCGCGATTTCCGTGCCGCAGAATTCGTAACCGATACCGAAGGTACCGGGTTCGTTCACTGCGCCCCGTCCCACGGTATGGAGGAATTCGAACTTTATCGCGATCTGGGCATGTTGGAGCAGGTCATCACATACAACGTCATGGACGATGGCAGCTTCCGCTCTGATCTGCCCTTCTTTGGCGGCACCTACATCCTTTCGCGCAAGGGCGGCGAAGGTGATGCGAACAAGGCAGTCATCGACAAGCTGGCAGAAGTTGGCGGGTTGCTGGCACGCGGTAAGATCAAACACAGCTACCCGCATTCGTGGCGATCCAAGGCCCCGATCATCTATCGCAATACGCCACAATGGTTCGCATCCGTCGACCGCAATCTGGATGACGGTATGGGTGATATGGGCGATACCATCCGCGAACGCGCCCTGCGCTCGATCGACGAGTTGGTAAAGTGGACACCGCATTCGGGCCGCAACCGTCTGTATTCGATGATCGAGGCTCGACCTGATTGGGTTTTGTCACGCCAACGCGCATGGGGTGTGCCGTTGACCTGCTTTACCCGGAAAGACGCGCTGCCCACGGATGCGGATTATCTGCTGCGCAATGAAGAGGTTAACGCCCGCGTCAAAGCCGCATTTGAAGAACACGGCGCTGATATCTGGTACACGGATGGCTTCAAGGCGCGGGTGCTGGACGGCATCGTTAACCCGGAGGACTACGAACAGGTTTTTGACGTGCTGGATGTGTGGTTCGACTCTGGCTCGACCCATGCCTTTGTTCTGCGCGACCGTGATGACGGGACCGAGGACGGTATCGCCGACGTTTACATGGAAGGCACCGACCAACACCGGGGATGGTTCCATTCCTCGATGTTGCAGGCCTGCGGAACCAAAGGGCGTGCGCCCTATCGCAACGTGGTCACGCATGGATTCACGCTGGACGAGAAGGGCAACAAGATGTCCAAATCGCTTGGCAATACCATCGTGCCCGAAGAAGTGATCAAGCAGTATGGCGCAGATATTCTGCGCCTCTGGGTGGCGCAGACCGATTACACTGCCGATCAGAGGATCGGGCCGGAAATCCTCAAAGGTGTCTCGGACAGTTATCGCCGCCTGCGCAACACCATGCGGTTCATGCTGGGTTCATTGGCAGACTTTTCCGAGGCAGACCGCATTAACACCGCCGAGATGCCGCGCCTTGAACGCTGGGTTCTCAGCCGGTTGGCCGATCTGGACGAGCAGGTGCGACAGGGTTATGCCGCGTTTGATTTTCAGGGCGTGTTCAGCGCAGTTTTCACCTTTGCCACGGTCGATCTGTCATCCTTCTATTTCGATGTTCGCAAGGATGTCCTGTATTGCGACGGCGACAGTCAGCGGCGCAGGGCGGCACGCACCGTTCTGGACATTCTGTTCCACCGGCTGACAACCTGGCTTGCCCCGGTTCTGGTGTTCACAATGGAAGAAGTATGGCTGGAGAGGTTCCCCGGAGACGACAGTTCGGTTCATCTGGTGGATTTCCCGACGACACCTGCGGACTGGCGCGATACAGAGCTTGAGGCAAATGTCGCCAAAATCAGGCATGTTCGCCGTGCGGTGACAGCGGCACTCGAAGTTCAGCGTCAGGACAAGGTAATCGGTTCCAGCCTTGAGGCTGCGCCGATTGTGCATGTCGAGGATGCCGAAGCGCGCGAGTTGTTGTCGACCTTTGACGTAAATGACCTGTGCATTACCTCGGGCTTGACCGTGACGGGAGACCCGGCCCCGGCCGAGGCGTTCCGCGTACCCGAGATCGAAGGCGTCTGCGTTGTCTTTGAAAAGGCCGAAGGCCAAAAATGCCAGCGTTGCTGGAAAATCCTTCCCGATGTCGGTCGCCACGCGCATTCCGGGGTTTGCAGCAGATGTGACGAAGCGTTGGGCTGATGCCGCTAGGCGAACACCCTCTTCTGCACATGGCAGAGGAGGGTGGCGCTTGTGTCACCCGCGCTGATCTGACAGCCTGCAATCATGCCGATGATGACTGTTCAGACCAGCTTTGGCCATCTTGGAGTCGAAGACTCTCAGGGTGCTATTACGCGCCTTGTCTGGAATGGCTCAGATGATGGCCCGCGCACGCCCCTGCTGCTTGAGGCCGCAGAGCAGCTGATTGCCTATGACGCAGGGCGGCTGCAACAATTCGACCTGCCATTGCATGTGCTGGGTTCAGAGTTCCAGCGACAAGTCTGTGACCTGATGTTCGCCATCCCGTTTGGCGAGACCCGGACATACGGCGACATCGCCAAAGAGCTTGGGCAACCTGCCCAACCAGTTGGGCAGGCATGTGGTGCCAACCCGATTCCGGTCATCATTCCGTGCCATCGCGTACTGTCGGCCAATGGTCTGGGCGGCTTCTCTGGCATGGGGGGAATAGAAACCAAAGTCGCATTGCTAAAGCACGAAGGGGCCGCCGGGTTGTTGATCTGAAACCGGATTCCTGTTGCATTCCGATTTATTGCAACACAACCTGTTCAAATGATGGAATGTGAAGGATCGCATTGAATGACCGCCAACTCGGATAGAACTGCCCGCAAGCAAGCTATTGTTGATCGACTGATGTCGCTGGAAGAGCAGGAATTGGCGACTGCAATGGCGCATTACGAAGCCTTTATGAAAGAATCGCAGCTGGACGACCGCGAAGTTCACGACAAGGACGATATCGCGGCCTCGCGGGAAAACGCGGATCTGGCAGCGGCTTTTGATGCCCCTGTGCAGGCCCATCATGCCAAAATCGATGTAATCGAAAACACGGATTTCAGCGTGACCGATACAGTTGGTCCCGGTGCCGTGATCAAGTTCAATAACCGTCGATTTATCGTCTGCGTTTCCACAACACGCTTTGAAGTGGATGGCGCGACCTATATGGGCATTTCAACCCAAAGCCCAATTTATCTGGCGATGGTCGGGCTTCAGGCTGGCGATGTCTTTACCCACAACGCGACAGAGTTTGAAGTCGAAGACGTCTTGTGAATTGTCGCACTGCTACGGCCCGAATGTCGGGCCGGAAACCGCTAACTGCGTTGTGGGATAACCTGCTGCGCGATACCCGCTGACACCAGGTATAGGCTGGTAACGACCAGTCCCCAATGGGCCCAACTTTCCGGGTGGAAATCGACCCACGCGGCCCACCCGGCAAAAAATGTCCACGCAAAAGCCATCGGAAGCGTCAGGTTGCGCCAGCGTTCTGTCCGGACAGGATGTACGAATTTCAGCGGCAGGAACATCGCCACGGATAACAGCGTCACCAACAGCAGAATAATCCAGAAGTTTGGTTCGAGCGCGAAAATCACGATCACGAACATGTTCCAGCAGCCCGGAAACCCGGAAAACGAGTTGTCCTTGGTCTTCATCCGCGTGTCGGCGAAATACATCGCACTGGCAAACGTGATGACGATGATCGCGAACCAACCTGTCCACCCATCCATTAACCCGGACTTGAAGAGTGCAAAGGCCGGAATGAACACATAAGTCAGGTAATCAATGATCAGGTCCAACAGAACGCCATCAAATTCCGGCGCGTTCTTTTTGACGTGAAAATGGCGCGCAAGAGGGCCGTCGATTCCGTCCACGATGAACGAAACAACCAGCCACAGGTACATCAGGCTCCACTTTTCTTCGACGGCTGCCAGCATCGCCAGCATGGCAAACACAGCACCTGTTGCTGTGAACAGATGTACGAAAAGTGCTTTTAATCTCATAGTCATTGCAGTGTCATGTACGAAGCAGGCCAGAAGTGTAAAGCAAAAAACCCTAAGAATTGGCCAGTCTTCAAATGTGTCTCCGGGCTACCTCAGTTCTGCGGGCATGCAAGATTGACCGGCCTGTCCGAGGTATCAAAATGCCACCAGAACGGGCGAGTATTCGCCATAAAATAGCTTAATATTATAAGG
>JBPCWT010000412.1:0-5000 GCA_051009255.1 Ruegeria sp.
TGATAGGCCAGCGGCACAGGGATCGGAACGTTTACGCCCACCATGCCGATGTTTATACGGCTGGCAAAGTCACGCGCCGTGTCGCCATCGCGCGTAAAGATGGCCGTGCCATTGCCATACTCG
Source organism: Ruegeria sp. (assembly GCA_051009255.1). Lineage (GTDB taxonomy): Bacteria > Pseudomonadota > Alphaproteobacteria > Rhodobacterales > Rhodobacteraceae > Ruegeria. The sequence continues at coordinate 124 of JBPCWT010000412.1, forward strand.
TGATCCATCGCCAGCTTCAGCGCTTCTTCATACGATCCCGCGCGGACGGTGGATAATACAGGGCCAAAAATCTCTTGCTTGTAGATGTCCATTTCCGGTGTGACATGATCAAACAAGTGTGGCCCGACAAAAAAGCCATCTTCATAACCTTGCAGGCTGAAATCGCGGTTATCCACGACCAGTGTTGCGCCCTGTTCCACGCCCGAGTTGATTAGGCCCAGAATGCGTTCCTTGGCCTGACCGGTTACAACCGGACCCATGTCAACGTCATCGCCAGCCGTATACGGCCCAACCTTTAGTTTTTCGATCCGCGGAACCAGTTTTTCGATCAATGCGTCAGCGGTTTCCTCGCCTACGGGAACAGCAACTGAAACAGCCATGCAGCGTTCGCCGGCCGCACCAAAGCCGGCACCGACCAGCGCGTCAGCCGCCTGATCCAGATCAGCGTCTGGCATAACGATCATATGGTTCTTGGCGCCGCCAAAGCATTGCGCACGTTTGCCATTCGCAGTCGCACGAGAGTAGATGTAATGAGCGATCGGCGTTGATCCGACGAAGGAAACACCCTGAATGATTTCGCTGTCCAGCAATGTGTCCACGGCTTCTTTGTCGCCGTTAATGACTTGGAACACACCCTTCGGCAGGCCTGCTTCGACAAACAGCTCCGCAAGCATCAGCGGAACAGAGGGATCACGCTCGGACGGTTTCAGAACAACTGCGTTTCCACATGCCAGCGCTGGACCAACGTGCCAAAGCGGCATCATTGCCGGAAAGTTAAACGGCATGATCGAAGCCACTACACCAAGAGGCTGGCGCATCGAATACATGTCAATGCCGGGGCCAGCGCTGTCCGTGAATTCACCCTTCAGCATTTGCGGGGCGCCGATGCAGTATTCGATCACTTCAAGACCGCGCTGAAGGTCGCCCTTGGCATCCGGGATGGTTTTACCATGTTCACGGCTGAGTGCTTCGGCCAGTTTGTCCATGTCACGGTTCATCAAATGAACCATCTGCATCATCACCCGCGCACGCTTTTGCGGGTTAGTCGCACCCCATGCAGGCTGAGCCGCCGCCGCCTGTTCAATTGCAGCTGTGGTTTCAGCAACACTTGCCATCGGGCACTGTGACTGCACTTCGCCGGTAGCAGGGTTAAAGACGTCAGCAAAACGGCCGGATGCACCAGCTACGTTTTCGCCGTTAACGAAATGGGACAGTTCCTGCATCTCAGACTCCTCCGATTAAATTTGTGCGCACCATAGGCTTGCAAAAATCCCCTGAACAGAGGCAATGTTTCAAAAGTGTATTGCAAAAATGCAAAGGTCGTTCGATGGATCCAAATTGGGACGACATGCGAGTATTTCTTGCCGTCGCGCGCGAAGAAAGTCTTTCGGCAGCGGGAAGGTTGCTGAAACTTGATCCGGCAACAGTTGGGCGCAGGGTTGCCCGGCTTGAAGCCGCGCTGGATGCGCCGTTGTTTGCGAAGTCGCAGCAAGGTTATGTTCTGACGCTTGCCGGTGAGCGTTTGTTGGATCACGGAATGCAGGCCGAAGAAGCAATGCGTGCCGCCGCAGGAACGGTCGCGGGGGCAACCAAGTCTTTGAGCGGTCAAATCCGGATCGGTGCGCCGGATGGCAGTGCGAACTATTTGTTGCCGCAAGTCTGCGCAAAAATCAGTGACGCAAATCCAGATCTGGATGTTCAGATATTGGCATTGCCCCGGATCATTAACCTGTCCCGCCGAGAGGCGGATATGGCCATTAGTGTCAGTGCACCAACTGCGGGGCAGTTGCTGGTGCAAAAAGTAAGCGATTATCGCCTGCACATGGTCGCCACCCAGAACTATCTAGATCATCATAGTCCCATACATTCAGTCACCGATCTAAAGGGACACCGGATGATCGGTTACATCCCCGATATGATCTTTGACCGCGAACTGGACTATTTAAATGACATTGGCATTGATCGTATCGCGCTTGCATCGAATTCTGTCTCGGTCCAACTGCGACAAGTCTCGTTAGGTACGGGAGTGTGCGTGGCACATGATTTCACGTTGCCATTTCATCCCGGTCTAAAGAAAATTCTGACGGATCAAGTAAGTTTGACGCGTAGTTTTTACTTGGTAAGGCACCAGGGGGACCAGCGAAATGAACGGCTGAACAGGTTTGCCGAAGCCCTGTCGCGGGGCATCCGCGACGAAGTGGCAAGACTGGAGTCCGAAGCTTCATCTTGACAGGTAGGGACAATCCGGCAACGCTTTGTAAAACGTAAAGTTATTTCGGAGGTGTTGCGTATGCTTGTTCAGGCCATTCTGAAATCGAAGGCGGCAGGCGAGGTGGTTACTGTCGAACCTTCGGCAACCATATCTGACGCTGCAAAAATTCTAGCTGACAAGCGCATCGGTACAGTTGTTGTATCTGAAGATGGTGGTCAAACAGCCACTGGAATATTGTCAGAACGCGATATCGTACGAGAACTTGCTGCTAGCGGCAGCGGGTGTCTTAGCAAGCAAGTGAGCGCGTACATGACAACCGCGCTTATAACCACGACACGGCAAGCCACGGTTCAGGATATCATGTCACAAATGACCGAGGGACGTTTTCGCCACATGCCAGTGGTCGAAGAAGGCCAGCTTGTGGGCATAGTGACACTAGGCGACGTAGTCAAAGCGCAACTAACTGAACTTGCAATGGAAAAAGACGCGCTGGAAGGCATGATAATGGGCCATTGAACGCCCTTTGCTTTGATGCAGCCTCTTGCACCTGCGGAAAAGTTATGTTTGCTTGCGCAGAAATATCGTTGCGCAGGAGGCCCTGATGCGGGTTGGATTGTATCCGGGAACATTTGATCCAATCACATTGGGTCACATAGATATTATCAGCCGAGCAACCGCTTTGGTCGACAAACTGGTCATAGGCGTCGCCATTAATCGCGACAAAGGGCCGTTGTTTTCACTTGAAGAACGCGTGGCGATGATAGAGGCGGAATGCGCCGCACTCAGCGATCAGACGGGCACCGAAATCGTTGCACATCCGTTTGAAAATCTGCTGATCGATTGCGCAAGGGACGTGGGTGCGCAAATTATCGTGCGTGGGCTTCGCGCTGTCGCTGATTTTGAATACGAATTCCAAATGGTCGGCATGAACCGCGCATTGGACGACTCGATCGAGACAGTGTTCTTGATGGCCGAGGCGCGGCACCAGGCCATCGCCTCGAAGCTTGTAAAAGAAATTGCCCGCTTAGGCGGGGACGTTTCCAAGTTCGTCACGCCCCGCATCAACACCGCTTTGCGCGACCGGTTGACCTAGGGCACCCATTACCGCAGCCGTGTCCAGCATACGGTTCGAGAAGCCCCATTCGTTATCGTACCACGCCAACACACGTACAAGCGTGCCGTCGGTGACCTTGGTTTCAGCCAAAGACACAGTGGAGCTGTGAGAGTCGTGGTTAAAATCGATCGAGATCAAGGGGCGATTTTCGGCAGCAAGCACACTGGGGATCTTGGCGGCTGCTTCGGCAAACAACGTGTTTACCTCTTCTTCCGTTGTGGGACGTGAAACTTCGACAACCAGATCAACGACCGAAACATTGGGTGTAGGTACTCGGATTGCCTGACCTGTCAACTTGCCCTGAAGTTGGGGAAGAACAAGACCGACCGCAATAGCAGCACCTGTAGTCGTAGGAATCATCGACAATGCAGCGGCGCGGGACAGGTAGGGGTCCTTTCCAGCCGTGTCATGCACCGGCTGGCTGGCCGTGTAGGCGTGAACAGTCGTCATGTTTCCATGCAGAATACCCAATCCGGCATCCAGCGCCGCAGCGACAGGTGACAGGCAATTGGTCGTGCACGAGGCGTTTGAAACAACTGTGTCTTCGGCTGTCAATTCATGCTCGTTTACCCCAAAGACAACAGTTTTTACTGCCGCGTCCCCCCGAGCGGGTGCCGAAATCAGCACTTTCTTGGATCCGTTTTCAAAGTGACGAGCAGCAGCTTCGCGTGTTCTGAACACGCCTGTGCATTCCAGTACTACGTCGACGTCGGACCAATCCAACGCCTCGGAGTCGCGTTCGCTGGTCAGACGGATCGGTCCAGCACCCACGTCCAAGACTGAGTCAGTTAACTTAACGGGGTTAGGGTAACGCCCGTGAACGCTGTCAAACTCGAACAAATGTGCATTCATTTCTGGCTTGGAAAGGTCGTTGATCGCGACAATTTCCACGTCTTGACGGCCACTTTCCATAAGCGCCCGCAAAGCGCCACGACCGATGCGGCCAAATCCATTGATTGCAAGCTTGAGGGTCATTTTACGCTCCATCCGAATGGCTATTCACTTTGGTTAGCGCTAACAATGCCAGATGCACAAGAAAGTCAAGTGAAACCTCTGTCAGCGCCAGAACGCTAGCCAATCCAGAAGATCGTATAGTTTTTTACCGAGGAACAGCAAATGCTCGGTGCCGAACAAGGAATAGTCGAGCAACACACCGCCAAGAATTAGGATTCCGAGCCAAATGGCAAGTGGATTGGTCATGAAGCTTCCGAAGAACAAAGTGCCCGCCCAGATAACCTTGGCGTACATTTGGTTTCAAGACTTCAATATGTGTTTAGTTAAGACGCCCCATCGCAACTGCGACGTCTGCCATGCGAACGGAAAAACCCCATTCGTTGTCGTACCATGCCAGCACGCGGACCATACGACTATCCACGACACGGGTTTGATCGGGCGCAAAGATCGAGCTTTCTTCGGTATGATTGAAATCCGTTGAAACCAGCGGGGCGGGTTCGTATCCAAGAACGCGTTGCATCGGGCCTTCGGCGGCGTCCTTGACGATTTCATTCACTTCGTCGACCGATACGTCACGCGCGGCCTGGAACGTCAAGT
>JBPCWT010000413.1:0-15980 GCA_051009255.1 Ruegeria sp.
AATCTCAGGCGGTGCTTGGTCGGACAGTCTGCAGACTTGGGTAGGGCCGGTAACGCTTACGAAAATGGTGGATGGCCTGGACGAACCGTGGGGAATTGGGTTTCTGCTCAATGGAGATTTTCTGGTAACCGAGCGCAATGGTCGGCTGCTTTATGTGCATGATGGCAAAGCAAAAAAGGTCAGCGGTGTTCCCAAAGTTCGCGCCTCGGGGCAGGGTGGCTTGTTGGATGTTATGATCCCGCAAGACTTTGGAACATCGCGCGAGATTTTTCTTACATACTCAAAACCCCAAAAGGGTGGCGCGGGTACGGCGGTTGCGGTTGGTCGTCTGGACGAAAGCGGAAAAAGACTTTCAAATGTCCGAACAATTTTTGAATTAGCACCGGGAAGTTCGGGTGGCCGTCACTTTGGCTCGCGACTTGTCGAGGCCAGAGACGGAACGCTTTTTGTAACGATTGGCGACCGAGGTAATCGTCCTTCTGCGCAAGACCGCTCAAACCAAAACGGGTCGATCGTACGAATAAATCGGGACGGTACTGTTCCTGCTGACAATCCCTTTGTCGGGCAATCAGATGTAAGGCCCGAGATTTGGTCATTTGGCCACCGAAACCCTCAAGGCGCGGGGCTGGACCTTAACGGCAATCTTTGGGTTTCCGAACACGGCGCACGTGGTGGAGATGAAGTAAACAGAATACAAAAAGGTGCAAACTATGGCTGGCCGGTGATTGCATATGGCAAACACTATTCCGGCGGGAAAATCGGCGAAGGAACGTCCAAGGCGGGAATGGAACAGCCGGTGCATTATTGGGACCCGTCAATAGCACCTTCTGGGTTGCTGGTTTACTCGGGCAAGCTGTGGCCGGAATGGAAGGGAAGCATCTTTGTGGGTTCCCTCAAATTCGACTACATTTCAAGGTTATCTGCCACCACGCACAGCGAGGTCGAACAGATCAAGGGCCCTGAAACAGAGCGGGTGCGGGATGTGGTCGAAGCCCCTGATGGTTCGATATGGTTTATTTCTGTCGGGCAGGGTGCGGTATTCAGGTTGTCAAACTGATCGTGACACAGGCTTCAATGTCAAAGGTGGTCAGGTTTGGAGAGAATTAGCCATCTCCAAAGCACTTGGCCTGTTCCAAACTACACGGACAAACGCGCGCCTTGCGTGCCGCGTTCGCGATACGGCGTAGTGTTGTAATGTGCCCGATAGCATTTTGAGAAGTGGGAAGGGCTGGCAAATCCGCAGGCCAGCGCCACGTTAATCACGCTCATGTCCGTCTGCATCAGCAGGTTTCGCGCCTTTTGCAGCCGCAATTCCATATAGTAACGCTTGGGCGAACGATTGAGATAGCGACGGAACAAACGTTCCAGCTGCCGAGTTGACATACCAACGTCCTTGGCCAAAATCGAAGGCGAAATTGGCTCTTCGATATTTTTTTCCATCATCTGAATAACCTGGCTCAACTTTGGATGCCGTACACCAATACGTGTCGGCGTCGACAAGCGCTGAGTGTCCTGATCAGTACGGATCGAGGAATAAATCATCTGGTCGGCGACGGCGTTCGCCAGTTCTTCCCCGAAGTCATCTGCAATTAGTTTCAGCAACAAATCTATCGACGATGTGCCGCCAGCTGTTGTCATTCGGCTCCCGTCGATCAGGAACACCGATTTTGTTAGTTCCACATTCTCGAACTCTTCGGCAAAACTATCCGCGTTTTCCCAGTGGATCGTGGCGCGCTTGCCCTCCATCAAACCTGCCTTGGCCAATGTATACGCGCCGGTGCAAAGGCCGCCGACGCGGATACCCCTGCGTGCCTCGCGGCGCAGCCAGTTGAGCATTTTTTTAGTGGTGGCTCTCTGAACGTCAACACCGCCACAGACCAATACGATATCGTCACGCTGTAGATCGGTCAGGTCGTCATCCAGATTGAACGTTGTTCCTGCCGAACAGGACACTGTTTCGCCGCCTTCACCGACCAGCCGCCATGCGTACAACTCTTTGTCGGCCATGCGGTTGGCAATACGCAAACTGTCCAATGCCGAGGCAAAGGACAGCATCGAGAACTTGTCCAACAGGACAAAGATAAAGCGGCGGGGCTTGGCCGAGGCGTTTTCCACGTCGACAACTTGGCGTTGCTCTTGCATGGCGGATTGTCCTTAGATTCGGCGCTTCTTGATAGGAAACGGCGGCAGATATCCAAGTCACCATGCTCAGAGCTTGTTTGCGGCGTCAAGAGGCGCAAAAGGGATATGGCAAGTCTTCAATGCTTTTTGTATAGAGACCACCTGAATTACCTCAGCGGAGACCATAGCTATGACCGAGTGGCAAAAATCGAACTGGCGCGACAAGCCGCGGGTTCAGATGCCTGACTATACCGATCCGGCCGCACTGGCCAAGGTCGAGGCGCAGCTTTCACAGTATCCGCCGCTGGTCTTTGCAGGCGAAGCGCGGCGACTGAAGCAACACCTGGGGGCCGCCGGACGTGGCGAGGCATTCCTGTTGCAGGGCGGTGATTGCGCTGAAAGTTTTGAACAATTCAGCGCAGATGCCATTCGTGATACTTTCAAAGTAATGCTGCAGATGGCGATGGTTCTGACCTATGGCGCCAAGGTGCCGGTGGTGAAAGTCGGGCGTATGGCCGGGCAGTTCGCAAAGCCCCGCAGCGCGCCAACCGAGGTAGTGGATGGGCAGGAACTGCCCAGTTATCGCGGTGACATCATCAACGAACTGGCATTTACGCCGGAATCGCGTGTTCCGAATCCGCAGAAGATGCTGCAGGCCTACACTCAGGCAGCGGCGACGCTGAACCTGTTGCGGGCCTTTTCGACCGGTGGTTTTGCTGAAATGAGCCGGGTGCATTCGTGGACGTTGGGCTTTACCGACGAACAAGATGTTCAGAAGTATTCGGAAATTGCTGATCGTATACAGGACACCATCGACTTTATGGGGGCCGCTGGAATCACTGCCGAGACCACCCATGAATTTTCGACCGTAGAGTTCTATACCAGCCACGAAGGTTTGTTGCTGGAGTATGAAGAGGCGCTGACGCGGCTGGATTCAACTTCGGGAAACTGGTTGGCGGGATCCGGACACATGATCTGGATCGGCGACCGTACCCGCCAACCAGACGGCGCGCATGTCGAGTTCTGCCGGGGTGTACAGAATCCGATCGGATTGAAATGCGGTCCAACCACCACCGCAGAAGACCTCAAGGTTTTGATGTCCAAGCTGAACCCCGAAAACGAAGAGGGGCGTTTGACCCTGATCGCACGTTTTGGTGCGGGCAAGGCTGGCGAACATCTGCCACGGTTGGTCAAGGCGGTAAAAGAAGAAGGTGCTACGGTAACTTGGGTCTGCGACCCGATGCACGGCAACACAATCAAATCGGCGACTGGCTACAAGACACGCCCCTTCGATTCAGTGCTACGCGAGGTGCGTGACTTCTTTGGCGTTCATCAGGCCGAAGGCACGATCCCCGGCGGCGTTCATTTCGAAATGACAGGTCTGGATGTCACCGAGTGCACTGGTGGCGTACGGGCTGTAACCGAAGAAGATCTATCGGACCGCTATCACACCGCATGCGATCCGCGCCTGAATGCGAGTCAATCCTTGGAACTGGCATTCCTTGTTGCTGAAGAACTGACCAATCTGCGCCGCGATCGCGGCAAGCGTGCCGTCAGCTAAGAAGGCTCAAAAAGTTTACTAAAACGGCAGGCCATTGGCCTGCCGTTTTCGTTTCACCTTGTATTTTCAGTCATCCCGCGAAGCGACCACACGCAGGTGCCGGTGTGGGCGGTGCTCAAACACGCTGGGGTCTTCAGAGAATTCTTTGGCGGTTTGCGCGTCGCTGACATCAAAACCACTGATCCCGGCAATCTTTCGAACAGTCTTGGTATCAATGGAAAATTTGCAATTTGTTCCGCGGACTTGACCGTCAGTCGTCAATACACCAAGGATCAGTCGTCCTTGATTTGCTTCACCTTCGATAGGCAAAAGAAGCATTCGAGCAGCAAACCCTGCATCTTTTTCAGGCTCATCTGAAATCAAAGCCAATTCACCAACCGCAGGGGTATTCAAAACCTCTTCGACAATCGCTGCAATTTCGTCTCGTGCTGCTAACTCAAAAAATGAAGTGATCGGCCTTCCGCGAACCTCCATGCCTGCAAGCTTGGTCAGATGGCCGCCAGCAAGACGAAATCGGGCTAGTTGAAAGTTCGTGCGCTCAAGAATGAAGACAAATTTTAGAATGTCTTCCAGTCCGCGCGGATCAATCTGTGATCGTTTGGGAAGGCGACCGTCGGCCAACAATGCCGACCAATATGCCTCGGCTTGCCGAAGGGGTAGAATTTTTTGCCTGCTTTCAATTCTGTTCATTGCGCAAACCGCCCCAAGATCGTCGCGCCTGCCAAATCCAACCTAAGCTCGGAACTTTTGTTTCGGTGCTGAACAGTGCCCATGCCAGGACGATAACTGCAATTGAGTTTGACAACACACAGTGTCGGCACAAAGCAATATGCCGCGATTTAAAACAAACTTGCTCCAAATCATTAATGTAGGGTTAACTATCTGAACGCTTTTCCAAACCCAGCAAAGTCTTGCCCTGAGTTAGCGGATGGCATTAGTTGCAGTTAACGCGCCGCGTGAAACCGGCGGATAGGAAAGGGCAGATATGATAAGATCCATGACCGGCTTCGCATCGGCCAAGGGCGAACTGGGCCCCCATAGCTGGAGCTGGGAGCTGCGAAGCGTCAATGGTAAGGGTTTGGATTTGCGGCTAAGGGTGCCAGACTGGTTGACCGGTCTCGAAGCCGCCTTGCGTGCGGAACTGCCCAAGTCGTTGAGTCGTGGAAATGTCACCCTGAGTCTGAGGCTTAGCCGGGATGAAAGTGCTACGGAACTCAAACTGAACGAGCGGGCGCTGCAGGTCGCATTGGACGCAGTCGTAAGGGCTGAAGAAATAGCAGCCTCTCGCGGTATTCCACTTGCCCCGTCAAAGGCATCCGACCTGCTTGCCTTACGGGGAATGATGGAAACTGGCGGCGACTCGGACGAGGCGGGTCCATTGGTCGCGCAGCTAAAATCCGAGTTTTCCGGATTGCTTGAAGATTTCCTGAAAATGAGAACGTCCGAAGGTTCGGCCCTAGTTGGCATTTTGGAAGGGCACCTTAAAAACGTTGCCGAACTTACAAAGCAAGCTGCGGAATTGGCCTTGCAACGAAAGGACGCTTTGGCGGACACATTGCAGGTTAATTTGGCCAAGGTTCTGGACAACTCTGACGGTGCTGATCCGGACCGCGTGGCGCAGGAACTTGCATTGATAGCAGTGAAGGCTGACGTAACAGAAGAGATCGACAGGCTGATCGCGCATGTTGCCGCAGCCCAAGATTTATTGAAACAGAAACCTCCGGTCGGTCGCAAGTTGGATTTCTTGATGCAAGAGTTCAATCGTGAGGCTAATACGCTGTGCTCAAAATCTCAAAATGCGGAACTGACTAGCGTTGGGTTGGAGCTTAAGGCTGTTATCGATCAGATGCGCGAGCAAGTGCAAAACGTGGAATAGGAACGGGAAACGCAGGATATGGCAGATCGTCGAGGTCTTTTGATTATTCTTTCTTCGCCTTCCGGCGCCGGGAAATCCACATTGGCCCGGCGCTTGATGGCTTGGGACAGGGGTTTGGAATTTTCTGTTTCGGCCACGACCCGCGCGCCGCGCCCGGGTGAAGAGAACGGGCGCGAATATTACTTTTTGACCGAAGATGCGTTTAAACAGCAGGTCGCCGAGGGACAAATGCTGGAGCATGCGTATGTGTTTGGCAATTTTTATGGCTCGCCCGCTGGTCCCGTTCGCGAAACGATTGATAGTGGCCGTGACGTTTTGTTCGATGTGGATTGGCAGGGTGAAGTTCAAATCCGAAATTCGGATCTGGGCAAACACGCATTGTCGATATTCATTCTTCCCCCATCTATCCGAGAGTTGCGCCGTCGTCTGGAAAGTCGAGGACAGGACGAATCTGATGTGATTGCCAAGAGGATGCTCAAAAGCTGGGATGAAATCAGCCACTGGGGTTACTACGACTATGTGCTGATAAATGATGATCTGGACGCGACTGAAGAACGGCTAAAAACCATAGTCAGCGCGGAACGCATGCGACGCATTCAGCAACCCGGATTGCAATCTCATGTCCGCGCGTTGCAGACAGAATTCGAGGAGCTTTCATGACCGTTTATGCTCTGGGCGAGCACAAGCCGCAAATTCACGACGATACCTGGGTGGCACCGGATGCAAACCTGATTGGCAAGGTCGTGGTTGAAGAGGGCGCATCTGTTTGGTTCGGTTGTACAATTCGTGCGGATCACGAAGAAATTCGAATTTGTGCGGGCAGCAACGTGCAGGAAAACTGCGTAATGCATATCGATGCAGGATTCCCCCTGACAATTGGAAAAAACTGTACAATTGGTCACAAGGTCATGCTTCATGGTTGTACCATTGGTGACAACACGTTGATTGGAATGGGCGCTATCGTTCTGAATGGCGCGAAGATCGGCAAGAATTGCCTGATCGGTGCAGGAGCCCTGATCACCGAGAACAAGGAAATCCCGGATAACTCTCTTGTTATGGGTGCGCCCGGCAAGGTCGTGCGCCAATTGGATGATGCGGCTGCTCAGCGCATCAAGTGGAGCGCGCTGCATTATCAGGACAACATGCGCAAGTTTCGGGACACCTTGGTGGCGGTCACCTAGCCTTGTAAGATCGCAGGCTTTTGCATCGGTTTCCGTACGAGATTCCCAAAGTCGTCGGCAGCCACCCGGATAAGAAGCTAAGGTCGGGACCGAAACATGGTGGATGAAACACTTTCAGAATTCATTGCAGCCATTCCGACGGCGGCTGCTATCATCGATCAATCAGAACGTATTGTTGCATCAAATCAAGACGCTAAAAACCTTCTGGGCGACCAAATTGACGGCCGGCACTTTGCCACGATCCTTCGACAACCCCTTGTGATCGAAGCAGTCGAACAATGCCTGTCGCGCAAAGAGCCGGTCAAGACACGTCACCTGTCCAATGATGGTGCTCAGGACACGACCTTTGAGGTTCATTGCCGGTATATCAAAGGCGCTGTGTCTGAAGGGGAAGGTGCGGTTCTAATTAGTTTCATAGACGTCACGCCGCTGGAGCATGCCGGTCAGATGCGCAGGGATTTTGTTGCAAATGTTAGTCATGAACTGCGAACGCCGCTGACTGCATTGATGGGATTCATTGAGACCTTGCGCGGGCCAGCGCGCGACGATGCCAGTGCGCGAGAGCGGTTCCTGCAAATCATGGCTGATGAGGCTAACCGGATGAACCGCCTAGTCGGGGATTTGTTGTCCCTGAATCGGGTAGAGAGCGAAGAACGGGTTCGACCAAAGGAAAAGGTCGATTTGATTGGGCAGATACAGACAACTTTAACTACACTACGTCCGTTGGCGGATGGGGTATCGGTTGTTCTGAATCTAGATGCTCCTGACGAACCCGTCGAAGTTACCGGTGACACGGATCAGTTGCGGCAAGTTTTTACCAACCTAATTGAGAATGGCATCAAATACGGTGCAAGTGGCGGAGTAGTTGACGTTGTCGTTACGCTGCATGATCGCGATCTTGCCGTTCGTGGGCCTTCGGTCAAGGTTCAGGTCATTGACAAAGGTCCAGGCATCGATGCGGTTCATTTACCCCGATTGACCGAACGATTTTATCGCGCAGATGGACACCGTTCGCGGGAGTTGGGTGGAACAGGTTTGGGATTGGCAATTGTAAAACACATCGTCAATCGGCACCGTGGGCGACTGCGCGTAGACAGTGAACCGGGGGCAGGGGCTTCGTTCACTGTGATTTTGCCGCGCTAGAAACCTCTCCGGTTTTCGGAATTTCCTTCTTCCCATGTCGTGTGTTCATAGCGGCCTTGCGTGACCAGCATCAACTTTCGTGCAAGCTGTCATGAAACCGTTACACAAGTGTCACAAAAGACTTACGCGCAACATTTAGGCCTTCGCGCAGGATCATCATGGGGGTGATCAGTTCAAACCTTACCAAGGAGACTGAAATGTCTTTTGTGAAACTGTCGGCTTCGGCTCTTGCAATTGCCGCCGTATCGGCCACCACGGCCGCTGCACGTGATCAGGTTCAGGTTGCAGGTTCGTCGACCGTGCTGCCATACGCGTCTATTGTTGCCGAATTGTTCGGGGAAAACACGGACTTTCCGACACCTGTTGTTGAATCCGGCGGTTCATCAGCAGGTCTGAAACGTTTCTGCGAGGGTGTAGGAGAAAACACCATCGACATCGCAAACGCGTCGCGTGCAATTCGCGAAAAAGAGATTAAGGCGTGCGCGGAAAATGGTGTTACAGATATCATGGAAGTGCGCATTGGCTATGACGGGATCGTTTTCGCAAGCCAGCAATCCGGTCCGGCCTTCACTGCATTCCAGCCGGCTGACATCTACAACGCCATCGGATCGAAAGTCGTAAAAGATGGCGCGCTGGTCGACAACAGCTACAACAACTGGGCCGAGTTCAACGCCGACCTGCCTGACGTCGATATCGCAATGTTCATCCCAGGCACCAAGCACGGCACCCGCGAAGTCTTTGAAGACAAAGTTCTGCTGGCTGGTTGTGAATCGACTGGCGCCATGGAAGCCATGATTTCAGGCGGCATGAGCGAAGATGATGCCGAAGATGCATGCCTCGACGTACGCGCCGACGGTAAGTCTGTCGACATTGACGGTGACTATACCGAGACCCTGGCCCGCATCGACACCAACTCCAACGGTATCGGCGTGTTCGGTTTGGCGTTCTCCGAGAACAACACCAACAAACTGAAGGTTGCCACCATGGGCGATATCGCCCCGTCGACCGAGACCATCGCTTCGGGTGAGTACCCTGTGTCGCGCCCTCTGTTCTTCTACGTCAAGAAAGCACATGTCGGTGTGATACCTGGCCTGAAGGAATACGCACAGTTTTTCGTTGCTGACGAAATCGCAGGCGGTTCAGGCCCGTTGGCCAACTATGGCCTAGTAGCCGACCCCGAGCTGGCAAAAACTCAGGATGCTATCGCCAACGAAGTGACCATGGGTTCGGGAAGCTAAGGCCAAACCCGATTTGAAACATGGGGGGCGGCGTTGGCTGCTGCCCCCACCTTTATCTCAAATCCCGATCAAGACCTATGGGGGTGACATGCCAATACTATGGCTCATTCTGATCGTGCTTGCGATCGCTGCAGTCGGATATGTATTGGGGCGGACACGCGCCCTTCAAAGCGTCGGAGGGGACAGTCGGGATCTGCATTCGCTTCCAATTTACTACGGTGCGAACGTAGCACTTAAGGCTATTGTTCCTGCATTCGGCTTGTTGATTGTCTGGCTGTTGATTCAGCCAATTTACGTTAATTCTCAGATTTCCGGAATGATCCCCGATACAGCGATCAAGGAAGGGTCTTCGCGCAGTCTTGTGATGGCAGAAGTTCGCCGCGCCGCACATGGCCTTGACAGCGCCGTTGCGCAGGGACAAATCACTGAAGACGTCGCCCGGAACGCGCGTGCCGACATTACCGACATGACCCAACGGTTGAAGGATGCAGGTCAGGTCGTTACATCGAACATCACTCAACCGGTCCTACGTGCTGCACAGAGTTATAGGATCAAGAACTCCACCGGCTACTCGGTGATGACGTTTGCGGTGCTTCTGGTAGCATTGGCTGGCGTTGCCTTCGGCTGGTTTCAGACGCATTCCGAGTACCGAGCTCGGAATGTAGTAGAGCAAGGTGTGCGGGTTCTTCTGCTTGCCGCTGCCTCTATTGCTATCCTGACCACAATTGGGATTGTACTTTCGCTCGTTTTTAACACCTGGGAATTCTTTAAGCTTTACCCAGCTTCAAAATTCTTCTTTGGTACGACATGGGCCCCCAGCTTCTCAGGCCGCGGTGGGGCATCTGATCTCGGGATAATTCCCTTGCTCTGGGGCACGTTGTACATATCGCTGGTCGCGCTGTTGGTGGCGGTGCCAATCGGCCTGTTTGCAGCGATCTACCTTAGTGAGTATGCATCCACCCGTGTGCGCGCCATCGCCAAGCCCCTTCTTGAAGTGTTGGCCGGTATTCCAACCATCGTTTACGGCCTCTTTGCGCTGCTGACCGTTGGCCCGCTTTTGCTGGGTTTGTTCGGGGGTAATGGGCTGGGCTGGATGAAGGCTGGCACGGCCGTTATGACCGCGGGTCTGGTCATGGGAATCATGCTGATCCCGTTCGTCTCATCCTTGTCGGACGACATCATCAATGCGGTGCCGCAAGCCATGCGAGACGGATCCTATGGGTTGGGTGCGACCCAATCCGAAACCATTCGCCAAGTCGTTTTGCCAGCGGCCCTGCCGGGGATCGTCGGTGCCATACTGCTGGCAGCCTCACGCGCTATCGGTGAGACCATGATCGTGGTTCTGGGGGCAGGGGCCGCCGCGCGGCTTAGCCTGAACCCATTCGAAGCCATGACGACCGTTACCGCAAAAATCGTCAGTCAGTTGACTGGCGATGCAGATTTCGCCTCGCCCGAAGCTCTCGTTGCATTTGCGCTTGGTATGACCCTTTTCATCCTAACACTGGGGCTGAACATCTTTGCCCTCTACATCGTGCGCAAGTATCGGGAGCAGTACGAATGACCGACGCCAGCATGCAAAGCCCGGAAACAGGTCGCCACGTAGCTTCACTTACTGTTGCTGACCCGCGAACGAAAAAACGCGCCAACGCTGAAAAACGCTTTCGCGCATACGGTATCATTGCGATTGCGACCGGACTGTTCTTCCTGATCGTGCTCTTTGCTTCGATCCTGTCGCAAGGTCTACCTGCCTTTCAACGCACCGTTGTAGGCGTTGACTTCACGCTGACACATCAGCAGCAGGAAGAGGCCGAAGGAACGCTGTTCAAAACCAAGGCTTATTCCGATCTTTTTATTACGGAACTGAACTCGGAACTGGCTGAACGAGGGATCAGCGTCGACTTTGACGAGGCC
Organism: Ruegeria sp.; assembly: GCA_051009255.1. Taxonomy (GTDB): domain Bacteria; phylum Pseudomonadota; class Alphaproteobacteria; order Rhodobacterales; family Rhodobacteraceae; genus Ruegeria. Next base: position 11,032 of record JBPCWT010000413.1, read on the forward strand.
GCGATCGAACGTCTTTTGGGTAAAGTTGGCGGTACAATTAGAACCTTCTATGCGAGCAACTCCGATAAGCTGGGTGAACCTGTCGAGTTTGACCTGACCGCATCCAGCCGTGTGGACGGTTACTTCAAGGGCCGTGTCTCTCGCGATACCTTGCAAGACAGCCGCTTTTTGCAGCTCAGCGATCTTGACCTTGTCGACGCATTGGAAGAAGCCGGCATTATCAAACAGGCGTTCAACTGGCCGTTCATAACCGGGGCTGATTCTGGCGTGGACAACCCTGGCGGCGCAGGCATCGGGGCCTCGGTTGTAGGCTCGTTCTTCATGATGCTTGTGGTTCTTGGCCTGTCGTTGCCCATCGGTGTGGCGGCTTCGATCTATTTGGAAGAGTTCGCACCACAGAACAAGTTCACTGACCTTATCGAGGTAAACATCTCGAACCTCGCGGCGGTTCCGTCGATCGTGTTCGGTATTCTAGGCTTGGCCGTGTTCATCCAGTTCATGCACCTGCCACAATCGGCGCCGTTGGTTGGTGGTCTTGTGTTGACCCTTATGACCTTGCCGACGATCATCATCTCGACCCGTGCCTCGTTGAAGGCGGTTCCGCCGTCGATCCGCGATGCGGCGCTTGGGGTAGGAGCTTCTAAAATGCAGTCGGTGTTTCACCATGTATTACCGCTGGCCGCCCCGGGTATCTTGACCGGAACAATTATCGGTCTGGCTCAAGCCTTGGGTGAAACGGCGCCGCTGTTGTTGATCGGGATGGTAGGCTTTGTTGCACGGGGATATCCGGACGGTTTTCTGGCGGGTTTCACCGAGCCAAACTCGGCAATGCCGGCACAAATCTATACCTGGGCGGCAAGGGCTGATGCTGGCTTTTACGAAAAAGCATGGGGCGGGATCATCATTCTTCTGATCTTTCTACTTTCGATGAATATAATCGCAATTGTTCTGCGCCGCCGCTTTGAACGCCGCTGGTAAATGGGGGCTAAAATGAACGTAACGACACGAGTGGAGAGAGCCGTGGACTCCAAAACAACCAAGATCTCTGCCAAAAAGGTTCAGGTTTACTATGGTGATGCCCATGCCATCAACGATGTGGATGTCGAGATTGAAGATAAGACAGTCACGGCTTTCATCGGTCCTTCGGGTTGTGGCAAGTCCACCTTTCTGCGCTGTCTGAACCGGATGAACGACACGATCGACATCTGTCGGGTCAAAGGTGATATTTTGCTGGACGGCGAAGATATCTATGACAAACGTGTAGATCCGGTTCAGTTGCGGGCAAAGGTCGGAATGGTGTTCCAGAAACCAAACCCGTTTCCGAAATCCATCTATGACAATGTGGCATACGGCCCGCATATTCACGGCCTTGCAAAAAACAAGGCTGAATTAGACGAGATCGTAGAAAAATCCCTGCGTCGCGCTGCAATCTGGGACGAGGTCAAGGATCGGTTGGACGCGCCGGGAACGGGGCTGTCAGGGGGACAGCAACAGCGTTTGTGTATCGCGCGGGCGGTTGCGACTGCGCCCGAGGTGCTTTTGATGGACGAGCCGTGTTCGGCTCTGGATCCGATTGCGACTGCGCAAGTGGAAGAGTTGATTGACGAATTGCGTGAACGCTATTCGGTTGTGATTGTTACACATTCGATGCAGCAAGCGGCCCGGGTCAGTCAGAAAACCGCATTCTTTCATTTGGGAAATCTGGTCGAATTCGGCGAGACAGGGCAGATATTTACGAACCCAATTGATCCCCGCACTGAAAGCTACATTACAGGCCGTATCGGCTGAGAACAGGTGTCAAGACTATGTCGGAACAACACATAACTTCGGTCTATGATCGCGATCTGGAAACTGTTCAGGCCCATATCATGAAGATGGGCGGACTGGTCGAGGCGGCGATTGTTTCAGCCACCCGTTCACTTGAAGACCGCGACGAAGAGCTGGCGCAGCAGGTCCGCAAGGGCGACAAAGCTATTGATGAGCTGGAAGAGGTCATTAACGAACAAGCGGCCAGATTGATTGCGCTTCGTGCGCCGACCGCCGGCGATCTTCGATTGGTTTTGTCTGTACTCAAAGTTTCGGGAAATCTGGAGCGGATTGGGGACTATGCAAAGAATATTGCCAAGCGAACTTCGGTTTTGGTCGACGCGCAAGAAGTGAATGGCAGCGCTGCCGCCCTGCGACGCCAGGCCAGAGAGGTCGAGGCGATGCTGCGAGATGCGCTGGACGCCTACATCCAGCGCGACCCTGAACTGGCCCAAGATGTGATCGAACGCGATCGCGAGGTCGATCTGATGTATAATGGCCTGTTCCGAGAGCTTCTGACACATATGGCAGAAGACCCGCGCAGCATTTCGGCCTGCATGCATCTGCACTTTATTGCGAAAAACGTCGAACGCATGGGCGATCATACAACCGCGATTGCAGAGCAAGTCATCTACCTTGTCACCGGAAACCGTCCTACCGAGGCGCGCCCAAAGGCGGACAACACGTCTCAGACCATCTAAAGGATTTGAAGCAATGTCTGCTGATCAACCGACAGTTTTGCTTGTCGAGGATGAGGTAGCCCAGCGCGAAGTGCTTGCCTACAATCTTGAGGCTGAAGGATTCAAAGTGTCCAAGGCAAGCAATGGCGACGAAGCCTTGCTGCTGGTCGACGAATACAGCCCTGACATTATCGTTCTTGACTGGATGATGCCAAACCTTAGCGGAATCGAAGTATGCCGGAGGTTAAAGTCGCGCCCTGAAACGCGGACGATCCCGATTATCATGTTGTCGGCGCGGACCGAAGAAGTTGACAAGGTTCGCGGGCTGGAAACAGGGGCCGATGACTATGTCGAAAAACCATATTCGATAGTCGAGTTGATGGCGCGTGTAAGGTCACAATTGCGCCGGGTACGGCCCGCAACGGTTGGTTTGCGGTTAGAGTTCGACGATATCGTATTGGATTCCGAAACGCATAAGGTAAGCCGTGGAAACAAACCTTTGAAGCTTGGACCAACAGAGTTTCGCTTGCTGAGCACCTTCATGGAAAAACCGGGCAGGGTTTGGAGCCGCGAACAGCTACTGGACCGCGTGTGGGGGCGTGATATCTACGTTGATACCCGAACGGTTGATGTTCATATCGGTCGCCTGCGCAAAGCCTTGACGCAACATGGCGGCCAGGATCCGGTTAGAACGGTACGTGGTGCCGGGTATGCTTTAGGGTGACGTAAGTCTAGCGGGGCAGGGTGTCCTCGGGTTGTGCCTGTGACGCAAGCCAATGGCGAAATTTCCTGAGCGACGGATCGTCAGATTTCGATGTTGGCCACACCAGATAATATGCCCCCATCGTTTCGACAGAGTTTGGATAAGCCGCAACCAGCTTTCCTGCTGCCAGGTCCTGCTCAACAAGGTAGTTGGGTAACAACGCGACGCCCAATCCATGAAGTGCGGCCTGACTGATTGTGGAAAACTGGTCATGGATTGTGCCGCGCAACAGGCCGGTTTGAGTGACCCCCATATGCCGAAACCAATCCTGCCATGCGCCGGGCCTTGTCTGTATGTGCAGCAATGGTAGCTTCAGCAGATCGTCCGGTGAACCCGGTGCACCTGATGGCAGCAAAGATGGCGCGCATACGGCCATTAATCGTTCTTCTCTTAGCAGCAGGCGTTCTGTTCCGGGCCAGTCAGGTTCCCCAAAATGTAGTGCTGCATCAAATGGTTCAGTGGCAAAGCTAAATGGCTTTAGACGCGTGGACATGTTGATTGTTATGTCAGGATGCAACCGCGCAAACTCTGGCAGGCGTGGCATCAGCCACCGCATTCCAAATGTAGGAAGAATTGCCAGGTTGAGCGTTCCGCCAACCGGGGCCACGTGTAGCCGCAAAGACGCCTGGGCAATCTGGTGAAGCGCCTGACGAATTTCAGCCACGTAGTCCTGTGCCTCACCCGTCAGGGTAAGGTTCTTTCGGTCCCGGCAGATCAAATCCACGCCCAACTGCGCCTCTAGGGTTTTTAACTGACGGCTAATCGCGCTTTGCGTCAGGGCAAGTTCGTCGGCAACGGCAGAGGCCGAACCCAAACGGTCCAGCGCCTCTAGGGCGCGCAGGGAAGAGATAGATGGTAACAAACGTCGTGGAGTCGTCATGTATGCGTTTTACTCATGTATACGTGACAAAGTCTTGCTGTTTTTTGAGTAATTGGCAGAGTAAACTGCGCACAAAGCTTAATAGTGGAGATGCGCAATGAACGCCCCTGACACAAAACCAACGCTGCGCGCCAAAGATGCACCCGATCTGGGCAAGTTTTCCTGGGATGATCCGTTTCGGTTGTCTGATCAACTAACCGAAGATGAACGCATGATCGCCGCAAGTGCGGGCGCCTATGCCCAAGAAAAGCTGCAACCACGCGTGACATCGGCGTTTCAGAATGAAGAGACCGACCCGGACATTTTCCGCGAAATGGGTGAAATGGGGCTGTTGGGTACAACAATCCCGGAAGAGTACGGCGGGATTGGCGCAGGATACGTTTCGTATGGCCTTGTGGCGCGCGAAGTCGAAAAGGTTGATTCTGGATATCGGTCGATGATGTCGGTGCAAAGCTCGTTGGTTATGTATCCGATTTATGCCTATGGCAGCGAAGCGCAACGCCAAAAATACCTGCCCAAGTTGGCAAGCGGCGAATGGATTGGTTGTTTTGGGCTGACAGAACCAGATGCAGGTTCGGACCCGGCTGCAATGAAAACCAAGGCCGAAAAAATTGATGGTGGCTACCGTCTGACAGGTAGCAAGATGTGGATATCGAACTCGCCGATTGCTGATGTATTTGTAGTCTGGGCAAAATCCGAAGCGCATGACGGAAAAATCAGAGGTTTTGTGCTTGAGAAGGGCATGAAAGGACTCAGCGCGCCGAAGATCCAAAACAAACTAAGCTTGCGCGCCTCAATCACCGGTGAAATCGTGATGGAA
>JBPCWT010000414.1:0-7777 GCA_051009255.1 Ruegeria sp.
GACTTTCAGGACTATGCCAGGGGCAAGGAGTTGTTCGTCCAGGACCTGATCGGCGGCGCCGATACCAATCACGCACTGCCATCGCGCGTCATTACCGAATTTGCCTGGCACTCGCTGTTCATCCGCAACCTGCTGATTCGCCCGGCCGCCGATACGCTCGACGGGTTCGAAGCGGGCCTGACGATCATCGACTTCCCCGGCTTCAAGGCCGATCCCGAACACCACGGCAGCACCAGTGAAACCATCATTGCCGTCGACCTGGAACGGCGCATGGTGCTGATTGCCGGCACGTCCTATGCCGGCGAGATGAAAAAATCGGTGTTCACCGCACTCAATTACCTGCTGCCGAACCGGGGCGTCATGCCGATGCACTGCTCGGCCAACCAGGGTCCGGACGGCGACACGGCCATATTCTTCGGACTTTCGGGCACCGGCAAAACCACCCTTTCGGCCGATCCCGCCCGCACGCTGATCGGCGATGACGAGCATGGCTGGGGCGAAGACGGCGTGTTCAATTTCGAAGGCGGTTGCTATGCCAAGACCATCCGCCTGTCCGCAGAGGCGGAACCGGAAATCTACGCAACCACCCAGCGTTTCGGCACGGTGCTCGAAAATGTCGTGCTGGACGGGGCGCGCGAGCCGGATTTCGACGACGGATCGCTGACGGAGAACACCCGCTGCGCCTACCCGCTGCATTTCATCCCCAATGCCAGCGATACCGGTCGCGCCGGCCAGCCGAAGAACATCATCATGCTGACCGCCGACGCGTTCGGCGTGCTGCCGCCGATCGCCAAGCTGAGTCCCGCCCAGGCCATGTACCACTTCCTGTCTGGCTACACGGCCAAGGTGGCGGGCACCGAAAAGGGCGTGACCGAGCCACAGGCAACCTTCTCGACCTGTTTCGGCGCTCCCTTCATGCCGCTGCACCCGTCCGAATATGGCAATCTCCTGCGTGACCTGATCGCCCGCCACGGCGTTGATTGCTGGCTGGTCAATACCGGCTGGACCGGCGGTGCCTATGGCACAGGAAACCGCATGCCCATCAAGGCAACGCGGACCCTTTTGACTGCCGCCCTCAACGGATCACTGGCCAAGGCGACGTTCCGCACCGATCCGAATTTCGGCGTCGCCGTGCCGGTTGCCGTGGACGGGGTCGACAGCGCCATCCTCGATCCGCGCGCCACCTGGGCCGATGCGGAGGCCTATGACCGCCAGGCCGCGCGCCTGGTCGACATGTTCATTGACAATTTTGCCAAGTTTGAAGATCACGTCGGCACCGATGTGCTGGGTGCCGCGCCGCGGCTGTTCCAGGCAGCCGAATAGGCGTTTTTCTTCGCTTTCAGTGGCCCGCGGAGCAATCCGCGGGTTTTTTGTTGGGCCGGACCCCAATAGAATGCGCCCAAATCTGGTAAAACCTGGAACGGCGCAATGGCCAGCGACCCGCTTTACATCAATACAGACATCACGCTCGCCGGATGGGAATTGGTCGAGCAGTTCATCCGCGCTTCCGGTCCGGGCGGCCAGAATGTCAACAAGGTGGCGACCTCCGTGCAGCTGCGCTTCGACGCATTGCGTTCGCCGGCCCTGACAGATCGTATCAAGAACAATCTGAAAAGCCTTGCCGGGCGGCGCATGTCGAAAGATGGCGTGATCGTCATCGAAGCCGACCGGCACCGCACCCAGGAGCGCAACCGGGCCGATGCCCGCGAGCGCCTGAAAGAGATGATCGTAAAGGCCGCGGCCCCGCCGCCGCCGAAGCGCAAGAAGACACGCCCGTCGCGCGGTGCTGTCGAGCGCCGCCTGAAGTCCAAGGCCGTGCGCGGGGGCATCAAGAAAATGCGCGGCGCGGTGGAGCGCGACTGATGGCAGGCCTGCCGGACGGTATCCGTCATTTTCCGGGTTACTACGATGCAAGGCAGCAGGCGCAGCTCGTCAAGGCTATCCGCGACGTGGTCAGGCAGGCGCCGCTGTTTGTTCCCCGCATGCCGCGCAGCGGCAAACCCATGCAGGTCCGCATGAGCAATTGCGGTGCGCTGGGCTGGGTGACGGACAAGCACCGGGGCTACCGCTACCAGGCCACCCATCCGCAAACCAACCGGCCGTGGCCCGCCATGCCAGATTGTCTCATGCAGCTTTGGCAGGATATCGCGGCCTACGAGAAACCGGCCGAAGCCTGCCTGATCAACTACTACGCCGAAAAGGCAAGAATGGGCCTGCACCAGGATCGCGACGAACAGGATTTCGCCGCACCGGTGGTGTCGGTGTCGCTGGGCGATGACTGCCTGTTTCGCGTCGGCGGCACGGACCGCGGCGGTCCGACGCAGTCAGTCCGGCTCCTCAGTGGCGATGTCATTGTGTTGGGCGGGGCCTCGCGCCTGCGCTATCACGGTGTCGACCGCATCTATCCGGGCACGTCCACCCTGCTCAAGGATGGCGGCCGTATCAACCTGACGCTGCGCCGGGTGAGCGCTGCGACATAGACCTATGGCGAACCCGATCGGCGCAATTGTAAATCGCTGAATACATTGGCGTTTTCACATGGCCGGTCACTGATTCTGTAAAGGACAAATTCAGTACGTTCCCCGGCGATACAAAGGGTCGCGATGTTCAGATATTGGTTGTTGTTGGTGCGGAAAAACAACACATAGTCCCAATGGTCCGGCCACCCGAAATAGTAGTCTTGTGACCAATGTCCATTTGCGGGCGGCGGAAGCTCAAGGTTCTGTGACCGCAAAAGCTGCTCTTCCTTCAAGGGCCACGCTTGCGGCATGTGCAATGCCAGCATTTGTGGATGCACGTCGACGGGCGATGTGTTGGTGAACAGGTTTGGAACATAGGCAGACCGTTCGATCACAGCCAGGGCCGCGGAATGAAGAGCAAAGGACAAATCCGCCTCAGGTGTTCGAGCCGGCAAAACACGCACGCCCTGGGGCAGTTCCGCCAACGCCGATTTTAGCGCACGGGTCTGGCGGTCATAGGATGCCAAATGCGCTGCCGCGTTTGCGAATACCACTGTCATCAATGCGACGGCCCCAACCGCCACAAGACTGACATGTCTGCTGCTGAGGGGAAGGTCCACACGAACACTTGCGGCAACCAAAATGAACAAAATGGCCGGGTACCGGAAATGCAGTCCCCAAATGCCCAAGACGCTCGTCGGCATCGCCAGGATCAGCAGAAGCATCCCTGCACAGACCAAAGCCATGCGTGGTTCGATATGCAGAATGCGGCGCCGCAAACCGATAAACACAGTGACAATGGCAATGATGGTCACGACTCGACCCAGCAAGGGATTGAAGAACTCTGCTCCCGACCAAATTGCGTTGAGTTTTTGAATCAAACTGAAGTCGGTGACCCCAACATGGGTCAATTGCTCAGAATTGCTGGTCGCAAAGGCAAGGACAAGGATACCCGGCAACATGGACAGGGCGTCCCTGGTCAGCAGCTGAATGCCAAATGCCCAGCCTCCCTGCCTTTGACCGCGCACGAAACATGCCACTTCCCACAACAGGACCAGATAGCCAAACAGCAGAAATCCGAGGGCGTGATTGAGTGCGAGAAAGACACTGAACGGTGCAAAAAGAGCGGCCCGGGTCCAGCGGGGTGACAGGTTCATCCACACCGCAAATCCCAGCAAAGCTATTCCAGTAGAGGCCACAAAATTGATGAAGCCCCACTGCATGTTCGCATTGAATATGACAAGAAAGCCGGCAAGCGAACACCAGGTGACATGACCATGGATGTTTCTGGCGATCAACATCCCAGCCAGGGGCGGCACGATCAATGCGATCCATACGGTAAACGCACCGGCGGCATATGTGCCTGTCACAAGCGACAGCCAGGGTACGATCAGGTCCATCGTCAAATCGGGAATGACCGAAAACGACAAACCGTAGTACCTCTGCAGATCCACGTCGAACCAGATGTTGGCCTCGATGTGGTTTCGGGCCAGGTGATTGAAATAATCACTTGTCACGCCCAATGGCCAGAGCACCATGAACAAAGCTGTAAGCGCCGCAAGAACGGCCGCAACCCGCCCGGGTGTTGCAACGTTAAGGAAGTCCGAGAAGCCTGGCCTGTGCGCCGCACTTGAACTTATGGACATAAGGGTTTGTCTCCCCAATACGCAGGAAACAACAGTGTCGACAACGCCGCCAACAGGGCGGCAATAAGCGCACACAAGTGTAGATGGATAGCCGCAGCAAGGGCCAGTTCTGCAGAGGCTCCAGAAAGTGTCAAGATGCCGACAAACGCCGCTTCAAACGGCCCGGCACTGGCAATACCGTTCGTTGGCAGGGCAAAAGCCAGGCTTGCGGCAATGGCCGCCAGAAAGGCATAGCCCAGACCGATCTCAAGGCCGGAGGCGCTGATGGAAACATGCGCTGCAACGCCAAGCACCAACCATATGGCAAGGGTGACCACCAACAGGCCCAGCCTCGTATTTCCGGTCAGTGCCGAACCTGCACGAGCAAGGCGACCTGCCAGAGCTCTCAGGGTCTTTGGTGTCCAACTTCCAATCTGGCCGACCATGGCGGGTACAAAACTGACTCCGGCAATAAGAGCAAGACCTCCAAGCACCAATGCCGACCGGACCGCTGCGCTGTGATTCCACAGGTCTATTGCCGCGACAAATACAAAACCCAGGCCAATCAGTACGATCAGATCACCAAGTCTCACGATCAGCAGCAATCCGACAGCGCGCACGGGATCCAAACCGCTGTAACGCGAAAGCGCCAGCGGCAGAACCGCTTCGCCCAGTCGTCCCGGAAGTACAGCATTGGCAGCCCCGTGTTGAAAACTCGCCTTTATCACCGGACCGAGTTGCGCGACACGGGCCACAATTGCCACGCGTGCAGCGCGCAACAGAGCCATTGCCAGTGAGAGGCCGATGACCACGAACCAAGCCTGTGCGCTGATTTGCGCCAATTCTCTGGCGCTTTGGCTCAAGTCCAGCATGTTCATGCCAAGGATCAGACAAACAGTCGTGACGATGCCGGCGATCAACCAGCCCCGCCAAGGCGCGATCTCCCTTTTTTCCCCGTCCGTCATCGCCTTGGTCTGGCTGTCGCGATCATGAACGGGAAACTGCGCCGTATACTGACCAGTTCCGCGTGCTGGCTGATGAACTCCGCAAAGGATTCTGGGTTCCAGTGCTGGACATGCTCGGGATGATTGCCCAAGCGAATAAGGTCCCGCCCGCGCATGAGATTGACAATCTGAAACCAGGGTTCGTGTGGCACCGTGAGAACGATCGCGCGGTCTGTCAGCGAAACAAGGCGCTCCAGGGCAGTATCGGGATCAAACAGATGCTCGAACACTTCGAAAGCAATCGACACATCAAATCGTTGCGCATCAAATTGGCTGTCGAACAAATCAGCGCAGACAAACTGCTTCATTGGCCAGCGGGTACGGGCGTCAGCAAGCGCGTCCGGACGAAGGTCCAAGCCCGTGTAAGCGTCCAACTCCACAGCGCGGGACGCCATCTCATCAAGCACAAAACCTTCGCCGCAGCCGAAATCAAGCACACTTTCCGGCGACAGCGAAGCCAGTTCTTCAGCCAGCGCGTCGTGAAACCTTCCCAGGCTCAGACGATGCAACGGATTGCGGTTCGTGTACTTCGCTATGTGACGCGCCGTCGTGTCGTGCCGGATTGTCGTCGCTTTCATACTCGATTTCCTCTTTCATGCGCCGTGCTGCTCTGGCCAGTTGTCTGGCCGCAGAAGTCTCGGGATCAAACCCCAAATTTTCCAGATTGCGTGTCTTGCCGATCGTATAGCGTCGTTCCCGTGCCGCACCCTGGCGCTGAATGAACTCGCCCAGCAGACCGATCGTGACGAACTGGAAAGATGTCATCACCAGCAACATCCCGAGCATCAGCAACGGCCGATTGCCGATCGGGCCGAGGCCGGCGAACCAAATCGCCGTCAAGTAGGTGAGAATACCCAAGCCGAACAGTCCAAAAACCAGGGCGGCGCCGCCAAACACGTGCAGCGGTCTGGTTGCGAATCGTGTATTGAGCATGACGCCCAAGAAATCCAGACCACCCTTCAACAGCCGGCTGTAGCCATATTTCGACTCCCCGAACTGGCGGGCATGGTGTTTGATCGAGATTTCGCCAATGCGGTAGCCACGCCAGTGCAGCAACACCGGAATAAACCTGTGCAGTTCGCCATAGAGCGAAAGATCCTGCAATGCTTCGGCACGATACGCCTTGAAGCCGCAGTTGAAGTCATTCAAATTCACACCACTAAGCCGACTGACAACTCTGTTGAATACCTTTGAAGGCAAGGTTTTGTTGACCGGGTCGTTGCGTACAAATTTCCAACCGGAAACCACATCGTTGCCGTCACGAAGCGCAGCCAGAAAATTCGGGATCTCGTGAGGATCATCCTGCAGGTCTGCGTCCATTGTGATGACAATTTCGCCTCGCGCCACTCGAAATCCAGCATCCAGGGCAGCAGCCTTGCCAAAATTGCGGCGAAAACTGATGCAGCAAACATAATCATACTGATCAGCAAGGGCATCAAGTCGCTGTGGGGAAGCATCGGTCGAACCGTCATCAACAAATATGATCTCAAATTCGAAGGCAATTTCATGCATCACGGTGTGAAGCTGTTCACACAATGGAATGAGACTTTCTTCTTCATTGAAGACCGGCACAACGATCGAAATTTCCGGATTTCCTGTCTTGGGATGTTGCTGTCTGGTGGTATCAACCGACTGATGGGCTGCGGCACCATTTGCAAACCGAGAGTTCATACCGTCCCCCAAACTCACACTGCTCGAACGTGGTCTCCCAACGCTGGCGTGTACTCAGATACTGAATGCGGAAACTGGCCCGCATGGAATTCCTAGCGGATGTTCCTTTAATTTCAGTAAATTCAGGCGTGATGTCGGGCTCATGGAAGGCTTGATGCATCGGGCGGATGGCATCTGAAACCTACGAACCGGAACTGCATCTCAAAGCTTGCGCAGGGAAACCTGTTCAACCAGGTGGTCTTCGCCCTTGTGGAGGATCAGATCGGCGCGGGGGCAGGTCGGCGGGATGTTCCGGCGCAGGTTTTTCAGGTTGATGTTTTCCCAAAGCCCGTGCGCGATGGCGAGCGCCGCTTCCTCGGAAATGGTCGAATAGCGGTGGAAGAAGGACTCCGGGTTCTTGAAGGCGGTTTCGCGCAGGCGCATGAACCGCTCCACGTACCATTTGTGGATGCGCTCCTCCTGGGCGTCGATATAGATCGAGACGTCGAAGAAATCCGAAACGAACGGTATTATTTTCCCGTCCTCGGGCAAATCCCGCACCTGCAGCACGTTGATGCCCTCGAAGATGAGGATGTCCGGACGGTCGATAACGACATATTCGCCGGGCATGACATCGTAAGTCAGGTGGGAATAGCAGGGGGCCTTCACGTTGGGCTGACCGGCCTTGCTGTCGGGCAGGAATGTCAACACCGCGCCGACATCTTAGCTCGAGCTCTGCCGGTTACGCGGCACGGGATCGCACGACCCTGACCAGTCCGTCATGGACCGACAGCGCATCGTGAAGCGTCTCGTCGTCCACGTGATCCAGTGTCTGCCTGCGCGTCCTCTTGTTGACGCCGGCCGCCAGCGCGGACACATCCATCTGGTCACAGACACCCAGCCGGTTCAGGAGCCTGCCGAAGACATCGGTGGGGTTGGCGCACAGTTCCTCGTAGGACACGAACAGCAGATGCGGATTGGTGTTGCCCAGTAAACCGCGATAGGCGGCAACCCAGTATTCCAGCCAGAACTGCTGCGA
>JBPCWT010000415.1:0-4404 GCA_051009255.1 Ruegeria sp.
TTGCAGCAAGCTTCATTCACAAATTCGCGGCTCATGTAGGCACTGTGCAAAATGATGCGAACGCACTCAAGACTTGGCGCGGGGGGCAATGCATGTTAATGCGTGGAACATGAACCGGATGATTTGCATCATTAACTGCTGCATTCCCTGCTGATCTTTCAGGCGGGCCGGTTTCTTTCGTTTTCATCCCTGAGACAAGTTGCTAAGCCCGCGCCAACGCGTATGCGCATACTGTTTTAGGAGCCGACTCGATGACAACGATCAAGTTGCACAACACCCTGACCCGGACGAAAGAGGAATTCGTTCCGATCGATCCTGAAAATGTCCGGATGTATGTCTGCGGACCAACAGTTTATGACCGCGCGCATCTGGGAAATGCTCGGCCCGTCGTTGTGTTCGACGTGCTTTATCGCTTGTTGCGAGAAGTTTACGGCGAAGCACACGTGACCTATGTGCGGAATTTCACCGATGTCGACGACAAGATAAACGCTCGTGCAGCGGAAAGCGGGCGTTCTATCAGTGATATCACCGCAGAGACGACACAGTGGTTTCTGGATGACATGGGGCAGCTTGGTGCCTTGCAGCCGGATTACATGCCGCGCGCGACGCAATACATCGCGCAGATGGTGGCGATGATCGAAACGCTAATTGAAAAGGGTCACGCCTATGAGGCAGAGGGGCATGTTCTGTTTGCCGTGGAATCCTGGAAGCAAGAATATGGCAAACTCTCTGGCCGGTCTGTCGATGACATGATTGCCGGTGCGCGAGTCGAAGTCGCGCCCTACAAGAAAAACCCGATGGATTTCGTGCTGTGGAAGCCGTCAAGCGATGACCTGCCCGGATGGGAGTCGCCTTGGAGTCGGGGCCGGCCCGGTTGGCACATCGAATGCTCGGCCATGGCGTACGAATTACTTGGTGAAAGCTTTGATATCCACGGCGGCGGGAATGACCTGATGTTTCCCCACCACGAAAACGAGATCGCACAGAGCCGGTGCGCGCACCCGCACGGCCAATTTGCCAATGTCTGGATGCACAACGAGATGCTGCAGGTCGAGGGCAAGAAAATGTCCAAGTCGCTTGGCAATTTCTTTACCGTTCACGACCTGCTGGAACAGGGCGTGCCCGGAGAGGTGATCCGATTTGTGTTCTTACAAACCCATTATCGCAAGCCGATGGATTGGACGGAAAAGAAGGCTGCCGAAGCAGAGGCAACTTTGCGAAAATGGCGTGCGCTGACGGCGGGCATCGTGCCTGCCGACAGCGCCGCGCCCGAGGTAATCAATGTCCTTGCAGATGATGTAAACACAGCTGGCGCAATCACCGAACTGCACCGGATGGCGTCTGATGGCGATGCCGCCGGTTTGCTGGCAAGTGCGCGGCTTCTTGGCTTGTTGTCCAGCGATTTGGGCGAATGGTCGGAAAGCGAGTCTCTGGATCTTTCGCTTTATGAAGAGAAGCTTGCCAATGCCCGGTCCATTGCCATGGCAAACAAGGATTTTGCAGAGGTGGATCGCCTGAAGGCTGCGTATCTCTCAGCCGGATTAGAGGTGCGAATGAGCAAGGAAGGCGTCGTTCTGGTCCCTGGGCCGGGTTTCGATGTCTCGAAACTGGAGGCAGTCTGATGCCGGGAAACGACGTAACCAAGGAACGTCTGTACCTGTACGACACCACGTTGCGGGACGGGCAGCAGACGCAGGGCGTTCAGTTTTCACCCGCGGAAAAGGTGCAGATCGCTCAGGCGCTTGACGAGTTGGGCGTGGACTACATCGAAGGCGGTTGGCCCGGCGCAAACCCGACAGACAGTGCGTTTTTCGATGAATCGCCCATGACCTCGGCCCGACTTACCGCCTTTGGTATGACAAAACGTTCGGGTCGGTCGGCTGAAAATGACGACGTCTTGGCCGCAGTCATGAATGCGGGAACCAAGGCCGTGTGTCTGGTTGGCAAGTCGCACGACTATCACGTGACCGACGCGCTTGGCATTTCTTTGGAAGAGAATGTCGAAAACATCCGCGCATCGATTGCCCATATCGTGGGGCAGGGGCGAGAAGCGCTTTTTGACGCGGAACATTTTTTTGACGGGTACAGGGATAATCCGGAATATGCGATCAAAGTATGCCGGGCCGCGCTGGATGCCGGTGCGCGGTGGGTTGTGTTGTGTGACACCAATGGCGGCGCCTTGCCTGCCGAGGTAGGAAAAGCCGTTGGACAGGTCATTGCAGCGGGAATGCCAGGTGATAAATTGGGCATTCACACCCACAATGATACGGAAAATGCGGTCGCTTGCTCTTTGGCGGCGGTAGATGCCGGCGCACGGCAAATTCAGGGAACGCTGAATGGGCTGGGTGAACGCTGCGGCAACGCCAACCTGACGGCCTTGATCCCGAACCTGTTGTTGAAAGAGCCGTATGCGTCAAAATTTGAAACTGGGGTGAATCGAAAGGCATTGACCGGCCTGACGCGGATCAGCCGGATGCTGGACGACATTTTGAACCGGGTGCCCAGCAAACAGGCGGCATATGTTGGTGCATCGGCGTTTGCACATAAGGCCGGGCTGCATGCCAGCGCGATCCTGAAAGACCCTTCGACGTATGAGCATGTAGAGCCATTAACCGTCGGGAATGCTCGTATTATTCCAATGTCCAATCAGGCCGGGCAATCAAACCTGCGAAGCAGGCTGACACACGCCGGGCTATTAGTTGAAGTCGGAAATCCTGCCTTGGGCCGCATTCTGGAACGGATCAAGGAGCGTGAGGCCGAAGGTTACTCTTATGACACGGCGCAAGCTTCGTTCGAGTTGTTGGCCCGTGATGAGCTGGGGCAATTGCCGCAATTTTTTGAGGTAAAGCGCTACAAAGTCACCGTCGAACGTCGCAAGAACAAATACAATAAAATGGTCAGCCTGTCCGAAGCTGTCGTCGTGGTCAAAGTCGACGGTGAAAAGAAGCTGTCTGTGAGTGAATCCCTTGATGAGAGCGGCAGTGATCGCGGGCCGGTGAACGCTTTGGCCAAGGCATTGGCGAAAGATCTGGGACGATATTCAGAAGTATTGGACGATATGCATCTTGTGGATTTCAAGGTGCGCATAACCCAAGGCGGAACCGAGGCGGTGACGCGTGTCATTATTGACAGCGAAGACGGGCAGGGGCGGCGCTGGTCCACTGTCGGCGTCAGTGCAAACATCGTTGATGCATCCTTTGATGCATTGATCGAGGCGATACAGTGGAAACTGGTGCGCGATTGCGATGCCCAGACATCGGCGGCGGAATGAGCGTTGCGTTTGACGAAAACGTAAATGCCTGCGCTGCACTTGTTCAAAAGGCTGATCCTGACCGGTTTCTGGCCGCGATGGCAGCCCCGGTGTCGGCGCGCGCGGCACTTTTCCCGTTGTATGCGTTAAACGTCGAGGTGGCCCGGGCCCCTTGGGTCACACAAGAACCGATGATTGCGGAAATGCGCCTGCAATGGTGGCGGGACGCCCTTCAGGAAATTGCCGACGGCGCTGAGGTGCGCAGGCATGAGGTATTGACACCATTGGCGACAATTCTATCACCGCATCTTGCAGAGTTGCTGGATGAATATATCGCGGTAAGGCGTTGGGATATTTACAGGGATCCGTTCGAGGATGCTGAACACTTTGACAAGTATATCGAACAGAGCTCGTCGACCCCAATGCTAATCTCGGCGCAGGTTTTGGGGTCAGCAGAAGAAAGCGTAGTGCGTGATTTCGGATATGCCGCCGGTGTTGCGAATTGGTTCAGAGCTGTTCCCGAACTTGAGGCAAGGGGTCGAATTCCGATGCTTGACGGAACACCAAAAGGCGTCAGTGATCTTGCCCAAAAGGCGATGGAACGTCTTGTCAGCGCGCAAGGCAGGCGTTCCGAAGTTTCGCGTCAGGCTCGGCCGGCTATGTTCGTTGGCTGGCAGACCAAACGTATTCTTGAGTTAGTTCTGCAAGATCCGCATCGGGTTGCATCGGGCGCGTTGCGTCACAGCGAACTGCGCAGGAAAGCGTCGCTCATGTGGGTTGTCGCTACGGGTAAGTGGTAAATGTCTCAGGCGGCTTCCGGTTCGATCGGTTTTAGAACCAGCCAAAGAAGGGCACCGCCCGCCAGCGTCAGCAGTGGAATCATCGCAAGACTAACGGCTGTCCATCCTTCAACCGGCGAGCCACCTGAACAGTTCATCAAGCCACCAGACGAAAACGAAGCCACCGTTACACCGCCGAACACAAGGAAGTCATTCAGACCCTGCATTCTGCCGCGTTCATTTAAATCATGCGCACCTGCCAGCATGGTCGTCGCCCCGATAAACCCAAAATTCCAGCCGATACCCAACAAGACGAGCGCAACGAAAAAGTTTCCAAGTTGAACACCTTGCAGCGCCACAAGGCCAGCGCAAGTC
>JBPCWT010000416.1:0-12637 GCA_051009255.1 Ruegeria sp.
CAACTGGATAGAGCAGCTGACTTCTAATCAGCAGGTTCGGGGTTCGAGTCCTCGCGGGATCGCCATATACACAAAACACTTGCAGAAAGCGTATTTTCGAATTCTGACACGGCTGCCAAGGGCGCCCGGTCTGTCGGTTACGTCAACTTGATGACATTGCCGAACAGAAACAGGCTGGAAGGTTCGGTCCGTTCCTGAGTGAATTCAACCCAATCTGGGCCATAAACCTGCTCGAACGCGTCTGGATATTCCCAGACCAGATTGTGATAGGTGAATGTCGTCAAAAAAACTCCTATCGTGCTGACGCTGGCGAATTCCTTTTGCCTGTCCTTGAGAAACAGCGATATTATAGACGCCGCGGCGCTGGCGCATCCCAAACCGATAATCTCTTGAAAGCTGGCCTCGCCGCTATCAGGTACGCCGACCAGCTGACTTTGAATGTAGCGAGTCAGAAAAACGGCAAACACACCAAGGAAAAACACGCCGACAAAAGATACAGGATACGACAGCCGCTGCCAAAGGCTTTCGGTTCTTGGGGGAGGTCTGTTGTTGGCGGCTTCTTCCGCGCGTTGCATTAATTGGGAAACGCGATCCTGAAAGGACTTTTGTTCAGTACTCAAAACCTACCCCGAACCGTTTTACTTATCATTCCTGTCGACTATCCTTAAAATAGTATTCAATAAATTAACAAACAATTAATAGTTGTTACTTTTGGGTTTATGCCAGGCGCCTTCACATAGGTTCTACACTGGTCGGTTTCACCACGTTCAGGGGAATGAAAGACTGTGTCTTGGGCGTCCAGTTGAATTCGCTTGTGGTTGCTCGGTTAGTCTCAATTTGACGCTGTGACCGCTTTCCTACAGGCATGAAATCAATTACAAAAACCCCACTTTTACCTCAACTGATCCTGAGTGTTTCGCTACCACTTTGGCAATCGAAGCACTTCCGGGAATGAGGACTAATATGATCGGAAAATATGCAGACAAAGCCCTAGCGTTTTCAGTCGTAATAGCACTACCGTCAATCGCTACAGCAGAAGGAACTCTAACACTCAGAGGCGGGTATGCGCAGGCACTCGAAGAGTATCCGTTTGCCGTAATTGAGGGAGTTACCGACGACAAGCCAAAGAAGATCTTTGAAGCTGACTATGGGGGTGGATTTTACAGCCATGTAGCATATGCCAACGATGCTATGTTCGGTAGTTTTGGCGGGGAGATCAGCCTTTCTTTTAGCAAATTGGCCGGGGATACCACTAAGGTTCCTGTCTCAGATGACGACGTGTATGTTTACGACGTTATTGCGCTCACACATGATGATTATGTTAGTGGCGCTCAGACATCAAACGACACCCAATTGGGCCAGTTGCGGGCAATGGCCAGCTACGATCTCTCGAGCAGCGGTACGCAATTCCTAGGCGGCATCGGGGTGATGCACTTGTCGTCAGATATTCAGGGTAGCACTCTCTATCCAGGAGAATACTCGAAAATTGAACGTTCAACCGACTACACTGGTCTTGGACTTGTTTTGGGGGCGAGGAAATCTATTCCGGTCACTGATTATGCTGTGCTTCAAATCGAAGGTTTTGCCGGTGCGTATTCAGGTGACCGCAAGCTCAACATCAAAGACCAGTATCTGGCCGGTGGTGACAAGGGCTACCTCAGCAAAAAAGACAAGCATACAGTTTTCTCGCTTGACCTGGCGGCGAGCGTAGCAATACCCGTTGATCGCTTTAGCAGAGGTAGTGTGTTCGAATTTGGCCTGGCATATAACCGTGTGTTTAATGTGATGGATACATCGAACTACAATTCCTACACGGATGGGTCTCCAGTCGCAGAGTACAGTTATCGAACCGGTTCCGATTCCGACGACATCGACGCTTTATCGCTGTTCTTTGGACTTCAAATTCCGCTGTAAGAAAAATGAATGCCCTCGCATCGGGCAGAGTGAGTGGTGCGAGGGCATTTATACCCGGAACTGCAACGGTGAGTGCTGAGCGTTGTCTCGCCGGGTTGTTCGATCCACAGGTGGGGACATAGAAATGGCCCCGTCCTGTTCAGGGCGCGGGTCTTATTGGCCGAGAATCTCAACCTCGATGTCTTTAGGCAGGCGATCCGCGCCGTTGGTGTCGGCCATGTCCTGCGGGCAGGCAGACAGGCAGATGATCAGGTCCGTCAGCGCGGTAAGCTCGACATAGTCACCCGGGCGACTGACCGGTGGGTGGATAGTTGTGTCGCCGTCAAACAAAGGTGCGTTTTCAAACAGATTGAGGGGGCAGGGTACCTGCTCGATCGTTTGCCCAAAATCGGACATCGCGCCAAGCAGGTTGTCGGTGCAGTTGTCATGAGTGCCTTCGTGGCCAAGCATGTCATAACGTTCCTTGTCGCATGCTGCGAAGAACCAGTCGTGAATACCGGGCGAAGTGTCCTGTGTGAACTCCAGCACCGGGCGGCGACGGTTCGAGCGAAAGATGGTGCCCTTGACCGGTGTCGGTGTCGCGACATGGACGCGGGTGTGTTCCATCGACATGAACTCTGTGACGTCGGCGGTGCAGAACGCCCAGGTGTCGACCACCTGGGTTCCGAAAGTGTTGATAATCCGAAGGCGCGCGCCATCCCGAAGGTGAAACGCGCGCCCGGTGCGGGCTTTCAGAGTGAAGTCCATCATGTTCACAGCAGGCACGCCCCGGTAGTCGGCAGAAGGACGGTGTAAACGCTGGTCGAGGCCGTTACAAACAGGCGATTGTTTTTGGGGCCGCCAAAGCAGACATTCGAGACCGGTTCGGGAATAAAGATCTTGCCCAGCAGCGTGCCGTCCGGGTGATAGCAATGAATGCCTTCCAGTGCGCTGGTCCAGATGCGGCCCTGCGTGTCCAGACGAAAACCGTCAAAGACACCGGATTGGCATTCGGCAAACACTTCGCCACCTTTCAGTGTGCCGTCCGCCTGAACCGAAAAGGCCCGGATGTGGCGTTCACCGCTGGGATAACGGGTTGCGCCGCTATCTGCGATGTACAACGTTTCTTCGTCCAGCGAGAACGCAAGGCCATTAGGGCAGGCGAAATCGGTTGTGACCTGGTTCAGGTCGCCTGTTGCCGGGTCGAGGCGATAGACATGTTCACCGTCAAGTTCAGGTTCGGCATAGAACCCTTCGTAATCGGATTCGATGCCATAGGCGGGGTCGGTAAACCAAATCGTTCCATCAGATCTGACGACAACGTCGTTGGGGCTGTTGAAGCGCTTGCCGTTAAAATGGCTGGCGAGTGTTGTAACCGAACCGTCATGTTCGATCCGTGTCACGCTGCGGGCGCCATGGTTGCAGGCAACTATGCGACCCTGACGATCCAGTGTGGAACCGTTCGTATAGTATCCCTGACCGCTGCGCATGACCGACACGGTACCTGACAGTTCGTCCCAGCGCATGCGGCGGTCATTTGGGATATCGCTCCAGATCAGGCAGCGATATGCCGGAGAGTAAACCGGCCCTTCGGTCCATTTTCCGCCCGTCCAGAGCTGCTCGATCGGTTCGGCCCGCTTAACGCTGCGTTTGAACCTATCGTCAAGAATTTCGTAGTTTTCCATATTTGACATTGGCGTCTCCCGACTCAGTGCTATATTATCCATAGCATAACTAGTTCGCTACAGAAAGTATAGCATATGACAGATATTCCTGTTCCCGGTAAACCGGTACGCGGTTCAAAGAGCGGGGCGCCAATTATGGCGCTTTTTGATTTACTGGGCCGACACTGGGCGATGGGGGTTCTTTGGACGCTCAGCGAAATCGGGCCGGCTACATTTCGAAGGTTGCAGGACAACTGCGAAACGATTTCTCCGGCAGCATTGAACAAACGACTGAAGGAAATGCAAGCGGCAGGATTTGTTCATCGTGTCGAGGGCGGATATGCAGTGACCGATCTTGGACGACGCCTGTATGAGCAACTTTGCCCGCTGGGTGATTTTAGCAAGGACTGGGCAAGGCATCTGGCGGCAGAGGGATCCTGAGGCTGGCAAGGGGGTCGGACTGAACCCATTTGATCGGTTGCGGTCGAAACCCTGAAGGGAAAACGAACCTTTCCGCAACGAAAGGGCTGGAAGTCGTCGAAAACAAGGGAATACGCTGTATCAAATGGAATACCATTTCGCTGATTTTGTTCTCAGTCGAACGCGCCATACGCTGACGCGATCTGGTGAGCGAATTTATATTGAACCACTTGTCTTCGATCTGCTTCACCTGTTGGTCAGAGAAGCCGGAGAGTTGGTGACGCGCGATCAGATGGTCGACGAAATCTGGCAAGGCCGTTTCGTGTCAGAGTCAGCCATTTCCGCCTGCGTTGCCGCCGCGCGGCGCGCGATTGGTGATAGCGGCAAGGAACAGTCCATCATTCGAACGGTGCCGCGGCGCGGGTTTGTCCTGGTGGCCGATGTCGAGGTTGTTTCACCTGAAAATCCGGCAAGCACTGGCGCCGTTGATGCGACAGTCTCAAGGGACAAGGGTTCGACGAATGGCGGGGGAGCGGTAATACCATCCATCGCGCGTTCAGAGAGAGATCGACCGTCGCTGGCGGTTTTGCCATTCGGCAATAAATCCATCGATCCGGATCAGGATTTTCTGGCCGAAGGTATCGTCGAGGACGTCACGACCGAGCTGTCGCGCTTTCGCGAACTGGTTGTCATGGCCCGCAATTCCAGTTTTGCCTATCAGGATTCTGGCAAGGACACGCGGCAGATTGCCGAAGAACTGGGCGTTCAATACGTGGTCGAAGGGTCCGTGCGACGTGCCGGGGATCGACTGCGGGTGGCGGCACAACTGATAGATGCGGAAAACGGAAGCCATGTCTGGGCAGATCGCTGGGACCGGACAATGGATGATCTGTTCGCGCTGCAGGACGAGTTGACCAGCGCTATCGTGACAGCCGTTCATCCCGAACTGGGCGCGAATGAACGTGCACGGGCGCTGAGCAAACCTGTTGAAAGCCTGTCGGTCTGGGAACTGTGTCACCGGGCAAATGATTGGCAGACGCGCATCGATTCCGAAAAATTCGATGAATGCGAACAGCTTCTTCGGCGCGCGCTTGAATTGGAGCCGGACAGCATCAGGGCAAATGTCCTGCTGGCCAGGCTTCAGGTGTCACGCGTTTTCCTGGGAATTGGGCGTGATTGGCGGACAGAGCTTGCCGATTGTCTTGTCGCTGCCAAACGTGCGGTGGAACTGGATAGCCGAAGCGACGAAGCACATCGTGCACTTGGCATATCCCTGATGGCGGCGGGGCACTACGACGAAGCACTGGCAAGCGTTGAGCGCGGTATCAGGCTGAACCCCAACAATGGCGGGCTGTACTATGCCAGGGCGTTTTGCTGGTTGCGACCGCCCTATGCGTCGCCCGAGAAGGTTGCAGAGGATATGGGCATCGCTGAACGATTGTCCCCCCGCGATCCGCTTAGGGTTCACTATTACGGTGTGACGGGCGAGGCATGGATGGCTTCTGGAATACAGGGGAGCGAGGAAAAGGCGCTGGCTGCGTTCGAGGTTGCGGCTTGCGAACCGAACACCATTTGGATTTATACGCTAGCCGCCGCAGCCATTCACGCAAAACGCTGAAACGTTCAAAACGCACGCGATTTTGTTGCGTCAACATTGGGCCGAAATTCCAATACCAGCCTCAAAGCAGCGCCCGAGGCAGTGCGCATGCCAGTTTGGAAAGCCGCATGGGAAAACATGTCTGACGCTGGTGATCTTTTGGTAGAGTTCGGGTTGCCCCGCGCCTAGGCCTGTTGTTGCCGATTGGCCGTAGCGGCCTCCCACCCACGTATCAGCATCGCCCGTCTTTCGGGGTACTTGTCTTCAAGTACGTTTAATTCTTTCACCCGGTCAGTTCTGAAATGGCGGTAATCCTGCCGCGTTTCGCACCACGCGGCGATGTAACGAACCGAATCCAGATAGGCGATCAGAATGGGCCAGATAACGCGGTTGCTGGTTTTGCACCTTTGTCTTCATAGGTGATTTGCAGTTTGTACCGGTCCCTTATGGCACGCCGCAAATAGGCACCTTCGAAATTATGCTGTGCCATTGGCTGCGTGGAAATTGATCTGGAACTGGCGTCCACGACAATCGGGCGAAGTTCTTCGGGAATTGCCTCTGACAATTTGGAAACAAGGTCCCTTGCCGCCCGCGCAAGTGAAGGATCAGCCTGCGAGGCGACCCACTCGGCCCCAAGGGCAGCTGCCTCAAGCTCGTCCGCGGTCAGCATCAATGGCGGCATGTCGTATCCATCGTCCAGTATGTAACCTGTCCCTGCTTCGCCAATGACCGGAACGCGTTGTGCAATAAGTTCGGCCATATCGCGATAAAGCGTTCGCAGCGAAATCTCTAACTCATCGGCAAGGGTTTTCCCGGTCACGGGTGACCCGCTTGCCCGTAAAACCTGGATAATCTGGAACAGCCGTTCAGTGCGACGCATTTTTTACTCCTGCTGCCATACTGCTGCCACAATGCTGTCAGCAGGGCAACTGTATCAGCATAATGTCACCCGATTTTGGTGGCTGAATCGTTGGAATGAGGAAGCAAATGATACACTTTCACCGCACCAGAGAGATCAAAGCCAGCCCGGAAGAAGTTTGGGCGATCATGGGGCGCTTTATGCATATCGACGAGTTCGCACCGCTTGTTTCTTCGGTGGAGGCGCTGACCGGCGGTGAAAACGGTGTCGGATCCAAGAGGCGTTGCAACTTTGACGATGGCAGTTCGATGGTCGAAGAAGTCACCAATTGGGAGGTCGGTCGAGGGTATCGTGTCCACCTGTTGGAAACCGACCCGATGCCGTTAAAGGAAGCGTATGCAGAATTGAGCATTCAGCCGTTGAGTTCCGGGCGTTCGCAGGTGGTTTGGAGTATGGATTACCGCATCAAGTACGGCCCGTTGGGATGGATACTGGGCCAGACGATGATGAAGTTGATGATGCGCAAGGTTTTGGACAGGAACCTGCAAGGGCTGGCGGATCAGGTTCGTTTAGCACAAAGCAACGCCGTGCTGGTCGGTTGATCCAAGATTACCTGATCAAGTGGGCCGACGACACCCGATCTGAACGTCCTTATCAACTGAACGCATTGACTAAAAGCTTGGTCGTGTTACCTGCGGTTTTGTTTATTCAGGGCTGATTACGCTAAAATGATGAAATCGTTTGTTCCGCTTCTTTCATTGTCATTTGCTTTTGTAATTCATTGGATCCTTCCGGCAACGGCGCAGCAGCGCGTTGGATGGTTGAACCAGGTTGACGGGCTGGCCACATATCAGGGCAGCGCAGACCTGAGCCGGGGTGGCGATTTCACGGCAAGCCGGGCCTTTTTGCGGGCCACATCGGTCTACAACCGCGCAGACAACACCTTTTTTGGTGTGTCCGCTAGTTTTGGCCAGTTTGATTACGAATTCAGTCAGGCCGACAATCAGCCGTGGAGCGATATTCGCGACGTTCGGCTTTCCGTTCCGTTTGGATTCCGGTTCGGAGACACCGGGCGCGTTTTCGTGGCACCGCAGGTTCGGTGGGATTATCAAAGCGGCGTCGATGCGTCCGACGGGCGGACGTATGGCGTGTTCGGCGGTGTCGCATGGCAGGTCAATGACGACCTGCTGATCGGGCCCGCATTTGGCGCCTATACGCAGTTGGAAGACAGCGGAGCCGAGTTTTTTCCGGCGCTGCTGGTCGATTGGAACATCAATGACCGCTGGAACCTGAATACAGGGTCCGGTCTGGGTGCGACGCAGGGGCCGGGCCTTTCGCTGCGATACGCGGTTTCAGATACGTTGGACCTGTCTTTGTCGGCGCGTTCTGAAAGGGTACGGTTCAGGCTGGACGACAAGGGGCTGGCACCCAACGGCGTCGGCGAAGACCGCAGTATCCCGGTAGTTCTGGCACTGGGTTACAACCCCAATCCGGGGGTTTCGCTGAACGTGTTTGCCGGTGCCGAGTTAAATGGCCGGCTGACGCTGGACAACGTGAACGGATCGGAAATCAGCAGCCAGAGCTATGAAACAGCACCTTTGGTCGGGTTGGCATTTCGCGTTCGCTTCTGATCGAGCGTAAGAGTAACCATGCAGGCCGGTGGATGTATCCAATAGAGACTTAAGATCGGGTAAAACCCCAATTTTTCATAAAGATTCTCGACATGGCCGCGTGTGGAACATAATTAGACCCGAGGTCCGCTTCATCGGGAGGATTGGATTTGACCACAACCCTTGTTGTGCTTGCACACCCCGACAACCGATCGTTTAACGGCGCATGGGCGGACGCCACCGAAGCTGCCGCATCAAGGCACGGCGGAACGGTGTTGCGGTCGGACCTTTGCGCGATGAACTTTAATCCGGTTGAAGCACCCAAGAGTTATCCCGAAGCAGAGAAAGGCGTTCGTTTCGATCCTCTCAAGGCTCAGGAAAACGCGGCGAGAGAAGACAAGTTTCCCCCCGACGTTCGGGCAGAGATTGAAAAGCTGCAGGCGGCGGACCGGGTTGTGTTTCATTTCCCGCTTTGGTGGTTTTCGCTGCCAGCCATTCTAAAGGGCTGGCTTGACCGCGTTCTTGTGCATGGCGCGCTGCACAGTGTGGATGAACGGTTTGACAATGGAATGTTCCGGTCAAAAAAGGCGCTGTTTTGCGTAACCACCGGTGCAAGCGAACCCGAGAGTGCCTTCAACGGAAAAGAGGGCGAAGCCGAGATGTTGCTTTGGCCTGCTGCATACACTTTGCGTTACCTTGGCTTTACGGTGCTGAAGCCCAAAATCGTTCACGGTGTCCATGGGTATCATACCGGACAGGCCCGCGCGGATCTGGAGGCCCGGTTAAAGGCTGTTCTGAGCGAACAAGATGGGTTGATGGAAGGTTTCGACAGCCGCGCATGCCTGTCGTTCAACAAGGACACCGATTTTGACGAGAACGGAAGCCTTTTACCGGATCGTCCGAGCCACAGTTTTTTCATACGGCAGTCGAAGTCGTGATCGAGTGACTGTTCGCAGGGAAACCCTGATCCTGCCGGCTTGATATTTCCAAAATGGCGCTAACCTTGATGACACGTGGCATTGCCGCGTGTAAATTCGTGTCAATTATTTCACCAAACTCATTTTCTAGTTCGAGGTTATTCCATGCTCAAACGGTCATTCGCCATCTTTGCCGTCGTCGCCACGCCAGCATTGTCCGATATCTCTGACGAAGCGAATGCGTGTATCGACGAGTTGCGATCTCAGGTTGGAAACGTGGGTGGAGAAGTGCTTGAACAATTGGGCAGCGAAGCGGGTACGCTGGTGCGGCTTCGTGATGCAAACGGTGTTGAGTACGAATGCATCGTCTGGTCAGGCCCAGAGGTGGCAGAACTGCGCCGTGTTGGTGGCGAGGATAGTGATGCGGATGACGGTGGCGGCGCAATGGCAGGTGCGTCTGCTTCGGCACAGACGGTTTCAGGTACGCAGCGGGTTCAGTTTGATGCCGGTACAAGCGGAACGGCGATGACGGCAACGCTGCAGCCGAATACATCGGTTCGGTATGTGCTGGGCGCGAATGACGGTCAGTTTCTGAACGTGGATATCGGGTCGCATGGTGGAGCGGTGGAATACAAGATCATCAATCCTGATGGATCCAATCTGCTTGATCTGATTGCGTCGGACACACCCTATCAGGGGCAGCTATGGCAATCGGGTAACCATGTTATCGAGGTGGTGAATGGCGGGGCACAGCCCGTCACTTTTGACATTGGCATCGGGATTAACTGAAAATCAAAGATAGCGTTACAGACCGGTCCGCTAAATTGCGGTCCTTGCAGATCGAAAAATTTTGAAACGGTATAATGTATTTAAACGGAAAGGGGCGACTAAATGAAAACGGCTAAGGACTATATGGAAGAGGCAAACGCAGCGGTTCCAAGGATTTCAGTCGAAGAGGGCATCGAAAAACACAAGGCTGGTAGCTCGGTGTTTGTCGATGTGCGCGACAGCGGCGACATCGCCACGTCCGGCACAATTGCCGGGGCTGTGCGGGTGGCGCGCGGCATGATCGAGTTCAGGGCAGATGACGGTCACCCGATGCATAATCCTGCCTTGAAAAAAGACGCCGATATTGTGCTTGTCTGCGGGGCAGGCGGGCAAGCGGCCCTGACCGGCAAAACGCTGAAAGAAATGGGTTTTCAAAAGGTTTCGAATGTCGGCGGATTTTCGGCCTGGAAAGACGGCGGCGGTCCGACAGAGGGCGGATGAACCAGCCCCGTGGGAAAGCGCGGCGCGTTGTTCAACTGCGTGCCGCCGAAACCTGCGCCGCTATTTCAGGTTGGCCGCGACATCCACATAGTCGTCCGCCCGAATGTAGGCAATTTCCCGAAACAACTTGATTGTCGGGCGAAGACCAAAAAAGACAGAACCGATCAGGAACAGCCACGTTCCGACAAATACAGTGGCATCGTTGAAAAACAATATGCTGCCAATCACGAACAAGGCCGCCGCAGAAAAGTCCACAACCGTGTAGGCCAGTTCGCAGTATGCATAAATTTTCTTGTGCCGTTCGCTGCGTGTATGGTTGTCGGGGTTAAACAGCATTTTTTGACCTTTGTTCTGAAATGGTTTGTTTTGCTAAATCTTGGTGCTGGCGCTCAACTTCATCCGATGTCTGGAATCTGATTTAAATTCAATCATGACAATAGGCACCAATGATGGTGTCGTCGAATGGTATGCGGACCGGCAGGCAGGGCAATCGCGCCCTGCACATCTACTTTAGGTGTTTTTGAACCTTGGTTCAGGTCCAGGCAAGAACGGCGGCCAGCAATACGGTAAGGCCAAGAACGACATTCATCACGCGTTCCTGACTTGCAGAAAGATCAAGTTTGCCAAGCCGAACACCAATCCAGAGCCATATCCAATCCACGACGATCATAACCATCACGATGACCGTCCATTTTGAAAACCCGTCCAGAAAAAGGTCGTTCTTGACCAAGGTAAAAGAGGCCAGCAGAGATGCGAACGCGAGATAGGCCTTGGGATTTGTCAGGCCCAGAAACACACCTGCTGCCACAGATGATCCCTGACCACTGGTTTCGCTGTTGTCACCAACCGGGGTCGACGCGATTTTGTATGACAGGTAAACAAGGTAAGCCGTCGCAAGGATCGACATCGAAAGCAGCAGCATTTCCGACGTGCTGATGATGGCAAACAATCCCGCAGCGGTGATTGCTGCGGCACTGGCAAGGCCGACCTGAAGCCCTGCAAAAAAGCGAACACCGCCAGTCCAGCCATCCCGTTTGCCAACAGCAAGGATCGCCGCAATCGCCGGTCCGGGAGAGCCAAGCAAGGCAATGGCAGCAACGGTGAACGCAATAATCTCGATCATGATAGTTCCATTTCGATAGTTGGACCGCTGGCATTCTCGTTTGGATTGTGCGCGGTTGGGCGTAGAAAGCGCGCAAGGACGAAAATGGCAACGTCGATATCGTCACAAAAGGTGAAGTTTGCCAGATTGTGGCTTGTTCCGTTACGGCACAGGATAAAGCATGGCGAAGTGACACAGATATGCATTCGCCGAGGCGCCATGCGTGGTGTCGGATGAAAGGTGCGAACCACCGGCACCTATTGAATGGGTCACTGACGCTCCATTCGTTCGCGGGGCGAATCACATGCGAATTCTTCGCCATTTGAAAGGGTCATTCTGTGACTTCGATTCGCCTGCTAATTTTGACGGAAAAGCGTGGTCATTTTATGGACATATTTCAGTCTGGAATAAGTCAAACAGCGGCGGTTTTCGGGGGTATCGGAGAGTTTGAAATTTCAGTATGAGATTAGAAATTTTGGGAACTACGGGTATTCCCCCATATCGGCTGCGGAGTGGAGTTGTTAACCTTTTGTTAATAACTCGGTCCCCCCCCGACCGCATAACTTCCCCCCTGGAGGGGCTGGCTTCTACCCCCTCGGGCCGCCCCCTCTAGAACCCCAAAAACACGGTGCCAAAAGCGCTCCTGATACCAAGACAGGCACCGAGTTTTTGGGGTTTGGAAGTCAGCAAAAGTTTAGCCAATCAAAACCTTCCGCACCAGATCAGGCAAGTCTGCGCTGTCGTCATACAGCGCGGTGTGCGGCATGTCCGTGACAGGGGTTTTTCGGTAACCTTCCGTGAACAAAAGAAATGGGATTTCGGCCCGGCGCGCGGTTTCGGCATCAACCTCACTATCGCCAACATAAAGGCGCGGGCCGGACGGCAAGGCGTCGAAAGTGGTAATCAGATGCGCCGGGTCGGGCTTGCGCGTGCTCAGGCTGTCACCACCAACCACGACATCGAAGTATTGCGACAAGTCCAGTGCCTGCAACACGTGGCGGGCGGGCTTTTCTGGTTTGTTGGTGCAGACACCCAATGCGCATCCCATATCGCGCAGTGAAGTCAGGGCTTGTGGGACACCGGGGTAAGGCAGCGTTTTATCAGCGGATGCATTGTTGTAATGCGCAAGGGTGATCCGGGTCAGTTCGGAATGGCGATCCACATCCAGACCGCAATGGTGAATGACACGTTCGACCAGTTTTGGCAGACCGTTTCCGACAAAGCCGCGAATAATTTCGTGTGGCAGAGCGGTTTGGCCGTCCTCTACCAGCATTCGGTTTACGGCATTGGCGATATCGGCAAGGCT